>CAZADH010000003.1:0-74722 GCA_964483805.1 uncultured bacterium | reverse complement strand
CACTGGATGCGGGCGTCGGCAGCGTTCGTTTTGCGATATCTCGATGTCGAGAATCGGTACGCCCTGGTCGGGCGCCTGCTACGCGACAGCGACGCCGAGGTGCGGGCCTCAGCGGTCAAAACGCTGATGGTTCTCGACGATGTCGAGCAGGTCGTTCCGTTGTTGGTCGAGGTGCAGGCCGAGCGGTCGGGTGAGTTCGGCGAGCAGATCACCAACCGCATGTTGGCTCTCGGATCGGTCGGATGGGCCCGTCTCCTTTCCTGGCAGCCCCCCAGTCCGAAAGCCGACCAGGTGCGCCGCGACTGGATGAAGCGCATCGAAGATGCGGTACACGGCCGTGACGGCCACATCGCCTGGATGAAAATGAACCTGCGGCGCTGGCTGGGACGGTAGTTCGGCCGGCCTACCCCAGAGCGGTTCGGGGTGCCTCGCGCTCCTCGTTTCATTTGAAGAACCCTGGCCGATGTGATATGGTGAGACTGTCTCAGCCCTGATCCTGTCCTTTATCCCGGAAATCGCAACTGCCTGGGCCGAGCACCTACACACCAGTATGAAAAATTTCGCTCTTTATATCCTGGTCATCATCGTCCTTCTGTCCGCATTCAACATCACCGGCGACAAGCGGGTCGAGAAACTCAAGTATTCCGAGTTTCTCTCGATCATCCAAGGCCAAGATGCCAAGAAGCGGACGATCAACGCTGTTCGCATCAACGATCGCGAGATCACCGGCAAGTTGCTGGGCCAAGAGATCATCGCCGGCGAGAAGGTCGTGCGCGACTTCACCACTATTGCCCCCGAAGATCCTGGTTTGATGCCGATTCTGCGGGGTGTTGGCATCGGCATCGAAGCCGAACCGCCCGCGCAGATGTCGTGGTGGCTCAACCTGCTCATCAACTGGTTTCCGTTCCTGCTGCTGATCGGCGCGTGGGTGTACATCATCCAGAAAATGCAGGGCGGCGGTGCCAAGGCGTTGTCGTTTGGCAAGAGCCGGGCGCGCCTGGTTGACGGTACCGAAAAGCGTGTGACCTTCAAAGACGTGGCTGGCGTCATCGAAGCGAAAGAAGATCTCGAAGAGGTCGTCGAGTTCCTCAAAGAACCCAAGAAGTTCCTCGATCTGGGCGCGAAGATTCCGCGTGGCGTTCTCCTTTTCGGCCCACCAGGAACCGGAAAGACCCTGCTGGCGCGGGCCGTCGCCGGTGAGGCGAACGTGCCGTTCTTCACCATCTCGGGTTCCGATTTTGTCGAAATGTTCGTCGGTGTCGGTGCCAGCCGCGTGCGCGATCTGTTCGACCAGGCCCGCAAAAACGCGCCGTGTATCATCTTCATGGACGAAATCGATGCCGTCGGTCGCCAGCGTGGTGCCGGGCTTGGCGGCGGTCACGACGAGCGCGAACAGACCTTGAACCAATTGCTCGTCGAAATGGACGGGTTCGACAATTCGAAGGGCATCATCCTGATCGCGGCGACCAACCGGCCCGACGTTCTCGATCCGGCGTTGTTGCGCCCCGGTCGGTTTGACCGCCGTGTGGTCGTCGATCGCCCCGATCTGAAGGGCCGTGAAGAGATCCTGCTCGTGCACGTGCGCGAGAAACCGCTGGCCGCCGATGTTGATCTGGGAGTGCTGGCGCGGCGTACGCCCGGCTTTGTTGGTGCCGACCTGGCCAATCTTTGCAACGAGGCAGCGCTGTTGGCTGCCCGCAACAACAAGAAGATCATCAACATGGCCGACTTCGAGTCGAGTATCGACCGGGTCATTGCCGGTCCCGAGCGCAAGAGTCGTATCATCTCCGAAAAAGAGAAAGAGATCACCGCGGTGCACGAGGTCGGGCATGCGTTGGTGGCGCGCAAGCTACCCGGCACCGATCCGATTCACAAGGTGACCATCATCCCGCGCGGCATGGCCCTGGGTTTGACCATGTCGTTGCCGGTCGAAGATCGGTTCACGGTGTCACGCACGCACCTGCAGAACGAATTGGCGATGTTGCTGGGTGGGCGGGTGGCCGAAGAGATCTTCTTCAACGAAGTTACCTCCGGTGCCAAAAACGACATCGATCGCGCGACCAAGATCGCGCGTAAGATGGTCACCGAGTTGGGCATGAGCGATGCCATCGGGCCGTTGTCACTCAGCGACGGCGACCACTACGTGTTTCTCGGTCGCGACTTCGGCGATCGCACGGCGGTGTCCGATCAACTGATGCAGCGCGTCGATGCCGAGATCCGGCGCATCATCGACGAGGCGTATGCCACGGCCAAAGAGATTCTCACCACCCACAAACAGCACCTCGACAATATTGCCAAAGTATTGCTCGAACGTGAGACCATCAGCGGTGAGGAACTCGATCGTTTGATCGCCGGTGAGCAGCTCGAACCGTTGCCGGCGAAAACACGGCCAACCCCTCCGGGAACGCCGGCACCGTCTGCCCCGGGCTCGCCCGGCGCCCCCGATGCGTCGCTGCCGTCACTGACCCCGGAACCCACGCCCCAAGCGACGGGGTGAATGAGGGGCGGTCTCCATGGCGGTAAGCGCTCAATACGCGCATCTGGCGCGTGTGGCGATTCTCGCAACCTGAGGTTTGCTCGATGCGACGTTATCTGATCGTTCTGGGCACGCGCCCTGAGATCATCAAACTGGCGCCCGTGGTGCATGCCGTCCGCACCGAAGCGCGTGAAGAAGCGGTGGTGGTGCACACCGGTCAGCACCTTGACCTCGCCCGGCCGATGCTCGACATCTTTGGCATTGTGCCTGACCACGCGCTCGAGGTGATGTCGCCGAACCAGGATCTGTTCACCCTGTCGTCACGGTTGCTCGAAAGAATGGGTGGGCTCATGCGCGGTGCGCACTTCGACGCGATCTTCGTGCAGGGAGATACCACCTCGGCGTTTCTCGGTGCCCTGGCGGGGTACTACACGCGCACGCCGGTGGCCCATGTCGAGGCCGGGTTGCGCACGACCGACAAGTGGCACCCGTATCCTGAGGAGATCAACCGGCGTCTGGCTGGCGTTCTGGCCGATTTTCATTTTCCGCCAACCGAGCGGGCGCGCGCCAACCTGGTGCGTGAAGGTATCGATGCACAACGTATTGCCGTGACCGGGAACACCGTCATCGACGCACTGCAATGGGCATTGACCCGGCCACATGAGGTCGAACAACCCGCATTGCGCCGGTTGTTGACCGGATCGGGTCGGTGGGCACTGGTGACGACGCACCGTCGTGAGAACTTCGGTGAGCCCCACCGTCAGGTGTTCTCGGCGCTGCTGACGCTGGTCGAGCGGTTTGCCGATCTGTCGTTGCTCTTTCCGGTCCACCCCAATCCGTCGGTGCGGGCCGAGGTCGAGAAGATGCTGCACAACCATCCGCGCATTCACCTGTGTGCGCCGTTGGGATACCTCGACTTCTTGCAGGCGATGCAGCATTGCACGCTGATTCTCACCGACTCGGGCGGTGTCCAGGAAGAGGCGCCGACGTTGCGCAAACCCGTGCTGGTGTTGCGCGACGAGACCGAGCGACCGGAAGGCCTGGAAACCGGGGCGCTCGAGCTGGTTGGCACAGATGCACAACGTATTGTCACTGCGGCGTCGCGCCTGCTGACCGACCCGGCTGCCGTTGCCGCCATGACCTCGCGCCCGAACCCCTACGGGGACGGGCGGGCGGCAACACGCATCGTCGAACAGACGCGCCGGTGGTTGACCGAGGGGCTGCCGCACCGTATCTGAGCGCGAGCCGTGCGGGCAGAAGGCCCGTGTCGTTCGCTCAGGGTTTCACGGTCGGTGCGGTGACCGGTTGCGTGGCGCCCCAATACCAACGTTCCTGATCGACCGGCATCGAGAAGATCGCCTCGCCAACGATGGGTGGCGGTGACAAGAGCCATTCGCGTGTTCGCGGTAAAGGTGGCCGCGTCCGCGATACCCGGCGCAACCACAGGCCGCCAACCAGCGGCGTGACCGGCGTCATCAGATCGATGGCGGTCACTGTCTGGGTCGTGAGTTCGTCGATGAACCGAACCGTGCCGCTGCCGTCGACCGCGAGAACGCGAGCCCGCAGCGCCTCGAGGACCCCGAGGCGAAACATCGCGAACGGGGCGCCGCCATGATCGACCCAGCAGAATTCGGTGCGTCGCGGTTCGACGGCGTCGAGAAACACGATGCCGGCGAGTCCGGCGGGCAGCCATGGGGCTGAAGCTACGGCAGACCACGAAAACATGGCAATGTCCGGTTGCCATTGCCATTGAAGCAAAGGCGCAGTGGCGATGCTGTCGGGAGGTCGCAGTTGTGCGATCAGGTCGGTCGTGGTGGTGGCGGCGGTCGGCGGTAGACCTACGATGGTCAGTCCCCACGATGCTGGCGGGTCGGGAAGATGACGGGCCACGAGTTCGAGAAAGACGGTGAGAACCTGTGGGGTGAGCTCCGCGGTTGAGTTCTCGCCGACCGTCTGCCATACGTGTTGGTACTCGGAACACGCATGGGTCGCCGCCGGCGTGCAGAAACAAACTACCGCCACCAGGACAGCACAGAAGGTGCGGGCGCAGTGGCGGTGGTCGATCATGCCCATGAGCCGGGCGTCAGTATTTGTTTTGCTTGCGATCGAGCACGCGAATGTCCATGCGCGTAGGTGAAACGATAATGCCGAAACGAACCTCGCGCGAGTTGGGGGCAGCCGTGCCGGGGAAATCGATGGCGGTATCGGACACCGTCAGGGTGCAGTTATAGACGCCCGGGTGCTGCAAGAGCACGCGAATATTCGGGTAACTGCTGGTGGTGTTGGCGCTGATCGTCGAAGCCAAACGCTCGTAGAACAGCGAACCAGCCATCGGTCCGAGAATCGACATGCTGGCCCGTGGCGTCGTGGCGGTGGCGATGTTGTCGCCCGTGAAGAGGCTCAAGAACACCTCCATACCTTCCTGGATCTCGGGCGGATGCGTGCCGACCGCTACCGGTAGCGGCGAGGCCAGCGACCAGGGGATGCCGGTCACGTTGCCCAGCGCGCCATTGTAGAAATTGCCGCTCGAGTTGGGGGTCCACTGCGTTGCTGTCGGCAAGAGATCGTAACGGATGACGCCGGACGTATAGGCGGGCAGGTTATTGAGAATCGTCTCGGGCGGGAAACTGTTGGCATAGTCGCGAATGCTGGCCCAGGCGACTGGTGGCAACGTGTCCTTGATCCAGACGTTGCCGAGGTGAGTGGGATCCGGAACGGGTTTGCCGGACATGTCCATGACCGTTCGCAAGTTGCCCGAACTGTCGCTGGCCACGAACAACAGAGCATAACCAGGATGGGCAGCGCCGACCGCGCCGTCTGCATTGTACACCGCAATGGGCGAGTTGTTGGCGAAGTTGGTCGGCCAACGCCGGTAGTAGTCGAGCCCCGTTGGATCGGTGGTATTGTCCTGCATGTCGTTCCAGTTGGCAATATTGAGTGCATACAGGATTTCGCTGTAGGTGGCGCTGGGCGTGTAGGGCAACGGCTTGCGCATCAAGGCGCGACCGGGTTGCGTGACCCAGGCCGTGGTGATGTCGGGAACCGTCGTCGGTGACAACGGACCCGCACCGGGACTGGTGTAATACGCAAGTTTGGTCGGGCTTGCCGTGGTCGGGAACAACCCCTTCCCAGCGCCGCGCTCGAAGTAGAACGTGGCGCTGAGGCGGGTGGCGCGATTGTGTCGGCTCTGCGGAATCGGACTCGTGATGTTCATGTTGGCAAACGGGTTGTTGTCGCGGACGAGAATCGAGAAACTTGCCGGATTGGCGTATCCCGGAACAGCCGCATCGACGAGCCCATAGGTGGTGCCGTAAAACAACGGATTACGCGGCAGGGTCGTCACCCCGTTGACCGCTCGAACGATTGGCGGTTGCGTGTCGATGACCAGAACATTGACGCGACCGTCGTACTGCACATGGCCCGTGACCTTCTCGGTGCCCAGGTAGTTGCCGTCGATGTCGTAGACGTTGCGTTCGTACTCCCAGTCACGATAGGCCGTGCAGGTGAGCGAACCGACCTGCGGGTCGGTCGGGAAATCGAGACCGAACGTGATTGCGGTGTTCTTGGTCGTTTCGTTGGTGTAGCGCGACACCTGCAACGGCGCATACTCGGTGCCGTTGGGCATGATCACCGCGAACCCCCAGTCGAACTGGGCGTCACTCTGCCACTTCAAGGTACCCGGCACCCGGTTCGAGTCGGTGATCGTCGGCAGGTTCCACAGATTGTTGAGCAGCGCGGGGTCGATGCGCCACCACAGGGTCTGGCCCTGCGTGGCCACATGGTACTTCATCGAACCGAGCACCGACGGGTTCTTCCATCCCGTGGTCGGCGGCACCGGCACGGCTGGCGGCGGTGGCACCGCGGCGGTGTGATTCTGGATATCGACGAGTGTGCCGGTTGGCGGTGGTGGCCCCGGATTGACCGTAACCATGTAGACCGCGGTTTTGGCCGGCACCGCATGCATGCCCGGAAAATGGGCAACGTTGATGATGTTGGACGGATCGGGCAGAGTCGCCGCCGAGGCGATCTCATAACCTCCGCCGGTCGGCCGCAAACACTCGGCCAGAGACGCGACCGTCGAGCCGAATGTCAATACGTCGTAGTTATACCACTTGAATTTTGTCGAGCATTCGATCTGGAATACGCCTGAACGCAGGTAGCATTTGATCGAAGGAACAGTCGTGTCGACCACTTCCTTGACCAACTCGTTCGGGGTCAGTGGGTTGAGATAGCTGTCTTGGATTTTGTAAATACGCCAGGTATACAAAACGTCGGGGGAGTTGTCGATGCTGGCGGAGTCGTTCTTGACCGAACTGACGAACCCGCCTTCGAACCCGTTGCCGTTGGTGTCGCCGGCCCACTTGCTCTTGCCGGGGGTGACGATGTTGATCTTGCCGTTCCACTCGGGGGCGTTTTCGACGCCGAATTCGTAGAGACCCTGCAAGACCGGCGTGGTCCAATTCGGGTACATCGGCATGCCGGGCGTTTTGGCAATGATGTCGATCGCCCCGGTGCGCCCGTTGGGTTTCTCGACGACGGGCGGGGTGGCCACGTTGATGACGCCAAGCTGGACGCGCCCTGGTTCCGTGACCGAGGTGGTTTGCGCCAAAGCGCTGTTCCACTGCCACCCGGCCGTGGTTTCCTCGGTGGGTAGAAGGGCCAGGGTGAGCAGGCCCCAGCGGGCCGAAGGAACGGAGAACAAGCGCCGGAATACGTTGTTGCCGATAAAGACCTTGCCAACCTCGGTGCTGATGGTCGAACCCAGCTCGCTCTTGAACACCGTTTTGTCGACCTTCTGGTTGTACCAGACGTAGCCGTAGCTGCGCCCCCCCGATGTTCCGGCGAGGGTGAACGACGTTGCCTGGGGCCAGGTGATGCCGGTGGTGGCCGGGGTGACCGTGGTTTTCGAATAGAAACAGTTGCCGAAACCGTCGGCCCGCACGTCATCGATGTTGGTGCCCAGATACCGCGAGGTGGGTTTCGACTTGCACGTGTTGGCGCCGCCTTTGTCGTTGCGGATGAACTGGTAGACGTAGCCGTTGTTCTTGTCGTAGGCAAAGATGATGCCACCCTCGAGCCACCACTGGTCAGAGACAGCGACCGCATGAACATCGAAGTCGGCCGGCACGGTGATGCTGTAGGCGGCGAGCCATTCCTTGACGATGCGCTTGCCCAGCAGATAGACGTAATCCGAGGTCAGGTTCTGACTCGATACCCCGATCCACTTCGTCGACAGATCATTGAGATAGCCAATGATGTTGGTTGCGGGATACGACATCGGACTGCCGTTGAGGCGCACCTGGCCGTCTGCAGTGCTGGTCTCGGTGCGTGAATACAAATAGGTACGACCGAACGGCGACAAGGCCAACCATACGTATTTCGGCGTCGTCGGGAAGGACGAGTCGTTGCTGCCGCTCACGCACACGCAATTCATGCACGCCGAGATGCGCGACCGCTTGACGATCTCGTCGTAGATCGAGTCGGCCGGGCCCATGTATTGCGCATAGACTGGGGCACCACCGCCTTGAACGCCGAGCGACTTCTGCCAACGCAACAGATCGTACTTGGTGTACTTACGAAAAGCGCGATCCCAGTAGAAGAGATTGCCGGGTCGGCCGGCCGGGTCGGGATCGCGACTCTGCCACCAACCGCCATTTGGCACATTGCCATAGCCGCTGGCATCGGTGCTCAGGAAGTAGCACCAGTATGCGTCGCTATAGCCGTTCGTGTAGATGCAGTTGCTGTCGCAGTACACAGCGGTTTTCTGGACGTACCAGCCCCAGGGATACTGGGCCGTCGGCACGACGATGCCACTCCAGCCCCACGAAAGATTGGAACTGCCCCAACTGACGCCGTTCTCATTGCCCATTGGGCCCGCAGTAGTATACACAGGCTGGTTCGACTGATTGTATGTGATGCCGTCGGTGCTGACGTAATAGGACTTGCGGGTGTCGCAGTGGGCACCGTAGAGACCGACACCACCGTACGCCTTCAACAACCTTGGCAACGTGACGCTCGCGTCGAACGTGTAGGTCGGGGCCACCGTGACGCTGAAGGTGTAAACCTGACGGTTGAGGTTGACCGAAATGCCATAGGAATCCTGTGGGTCGAACAGGCGGCCGAGGGGATTGCCGTCGGGTTCGCCGGCGGGGTTGTTGAGCCGGTAGACCCCGCGGAACGTGGGATTGCTGTGCCCGACCAGAAGATAGCACTCACCGTTGCGCTGATACTCCTTGGCGAGTTCGGCCGATGCCGGTAGGACGGTCGCCAGGAGGATGACCACCACCAATGGCCATGCCCAGGATTTGTCGCTGACTGGTGTGTGCAACATACGCATTTACCTCCCCGTGTCCGATTGCCCCATCGGCTCGCGGCCCCATCAGCCGCACGCTTCAGTCGATCTTGATCGCGGCGAGAATCCGCTGCGCCACTTCTGTGCGCACATTGTGTTGACGATATATTTCGGTGATAACCTGTCGGGTGAGATCGGCCTGCTCGCCGCCGACCAGGAACAGGCGTCCGGTCGCAGGAATTGCCGCATACAGGGGGGCCTTCGACATTTGGGTTGCCACATTGCGATCGAAGCCGGTCGCCATTTGAGCCCGCATCTGCGCGGCATAGCGCTGCAACTCGGGATCCTTCTGATACACCTCCGGGATCCTGGCAACCAGATCACCGGTGAGCACCTTCTGAAAGAGGTTGATGCTCAGCGGATCGGCACCCACCGTCGCCGCCGTGTTGATCTGTTGGCTCTGTAGCGGGGTCGGGCGCACGAAGTCGCGATCGATGATGATGGCTCCACCGCGCTGCGCCGAGATGTTCGCGAGCAGGTGGTCGATCTCGGTCAACGCCTGGTTGATTCTCTCTTTCGACTGGGCCCGGGTCAGGTAGATGGGATCGAGCACTTCGTCCTGTGCCGCCTGCATCTGGGCCTGAATCTCGACCATCTGACGATCGAGGTCGGCAATCTTGCCTTTCTGAGCCTTGTTGGTTTGTACCTGATCGAAGGTGCCGCGCTCGGCATTGGCCTGACCGACCATGGCCTGCATGCGCTCGCCGACCTTGCTGCGCTCGATCGCGAGCAGATCGAACTTCTTCTGCAGGCTCTTGATGCGAGGCTGGGCGGCAGCGTTCAATTGGTTGATGCGGGCGTTGACCTCGTTCATGACCTTCGTATCGTGGAAGGCGATCTCGCCGCGCAGGTGCCGACCGAGCACCAGGTCGTAGTTGGCCATGAGCGGATGCAGGGCAAGTGTCATTTTGTAGTCGATCGAATACATCACCGGCAAACCTGCGGCGGCGCCCTGGGCAAAGCACGGCCATGGGCAATACGACAGCAACATAATCGCGATCACCATCGGCAACGCCATACGGTGGTGCGGAACGCGCATGAAACCATACCTCCTGGTTGCGGATTGTCTGTTCATCGTGGTTTTGCCGGCGTCGCCCGCAATTCGCGCAGCGCTTCGAGAGTGAGATCCCGTGCGCCGGCCTTGTCCGGCCGGGCGAAACGGACCGGGGCGAGTTGGGCGAAATGGGCACGACAACCGCTCATCCACGCGTCAATGTCGCCGTCGCCGAGGGGTTCCCCCCGCCACAGATTCCAGTGGAGATTGCTTGGCAGGGCCGGCAGTGCAAGCGTGCCGGGTGGCGGTGTTTCCGGTTGCAGAGCCGAGGCGTCGAGAATGGCGACCAAGCGGTACCGGGTCTGCAAATTGCGCAATACCGAGCGAATGCTGTGGCTGATGCGCATGAAAATGGGCATCAGCGTGTCGGGGGGCGGCAGACCGTTGACGTAATTGCCTTGGAGCGATGCCGCTTCGCGCGCACTTTCGAGCAGATCGTACTCCTCTTTCAACTGTGAACGTTTCTGCCAGAAGGCGTGGTACTCGCTCTGGGCGCGATCGCCACCGGACGCGAGAATGCGTTTGAGTTGGTCGTCGAGTTGGGCGAGTTCGCTCTGCAGCGCGTTGCGCTTCTTTTCGAGATGCTGCCGGGTCTCATCGGGATCTCCCAGGGCGCTCGAAGCCGTCTCGCGAAATCGTCGCGAGTGGGCGTCGAACTTGGCCATCAGTGGATGGCAGGCCAGCAGGACACGAACATCGACGACACCGTAACTGCTGTCGCTCCCGGTGCTACGGGGCTGGGCGGTAACCCAGTCGAATGAGCAATACAATAGCAATAAACACGCGACAACCCCGCATCGGAGCAGTTGTCGCGGCGGCACCGGGGCGCTGGGTGCCTTCTGGGCGGGCGGTTCCAGGCAGATGCGCATTTGTTGGTCCTCCGGAATCGTGGGGTTCATCAGAACGTCGTCACCGAGGTGCCGGAAGCGAGCTTGGCGACGGCCGCCTCCTCGAAACTCGTATTGGCAGTACCGTGAACGCGACGTGTTGTCGTGGTGCGGATCTCGAGCGAGACGACGGGTGTTCCGGAGCCGAGAATCGACAGGTCGTCGAATGTGGCGTCGACGATGCGGTCATGGATGTTCTCCGTTCCAGGTTCGAAATCCCCACCGGCGACGACGTTCGCCGGCGCCGGGGTGGTGATGCCGGCCGGAAATGCCTGCGGCGTCGCGTCCCAAGTGGCGCGACTGCCGCTGCGAATGTAGCGAATCTCGCGATTGCGCGCCCACAGCGAGACGCCCGTCCATTTTCCCCGCTCGAGGGGGGTGCCGAAGGTCGCGTTGTTCTCTTTCCACGGACGCGTCACGTTGAAGACCATCAGGCACACCCAGTTGGATTGATCCAGGGAATACTTCTTGGCTGCCGTGTTGGCCGAATACACGAGGTTGTTGATGTAGATCGGCGTTGGCGTGCCCCCGGGCACACCGTTCCATCCGACATTGCTGCCGTTGGCTTGGATCTTGATAATGCGCCCCGATGCCTGTTCGAGGTCGCGCACGAGTTCCTCGAGGAACAACTGGATCTTCTTCTGCTCGATGGCTCGCCAACTGCCTCCGGAAAAAGAGTTTGCGCCGGTGCGGAAGAGCAAGAATGCGCCACCGAGGAACAGGGAGAGCACCAATGACGAAATGAGCACCTCGGTGAGGGTGAAGGCGCTTCGACGAGCCCAGGAGGCGTGAGCGTTCATCAAGGACCCACCTTCTGGCGCACACCATTGATGGTTTGCTCGAACGACTTCGATAGTGTGCGGCCGTCGAGGGCCGTGTAGTTCACCACCGTGATGATCCGG
Source organism: uncultured bacterium (assembly GCA_964483805.1). Classification (GTDB taxonomy): domain Bacteria; phylum Muiribacteriota; class Ozemobacteria; order Ozemobacterales; family Ozemobacteraceae; genus CAZADH01. Next base: position 63,051 of record CAZADH010000003.1, on the reverse strand, counting down.
ATGTTCATCTCTTTGTACATCTGCGAAGACAGCATCTGAAAGTTTGTGTTGCAGGTGGCATGGATCGGCCAGGTGAAGGATGCGTTCATCAACCAGTCGCCGTCTTTGTTGTCGCCGCTGACCGCACCTGATCCTCGAAACAGATTGTAGGGGGTGACGTTGCCGCTCTTCGAGGCAATGGCGGCGTAATACAAACAACTGGGCATCTCTTTGAACTTGAGCATGGCGATCTGGGTTGCGCCTTGGGCCATGAGCTCTGCCTGTATGCTGCTGAGGAGGTCGGGGTTGACGGGTGCCTGGTTGTGGAGGGTCGAGATGTAGGCGGAACTCATGATCAACAGCGCCATCGACAAGGTCAAAACGACAACGATGGCCATGCCGCGGCGAGTCTGCCTGGCTTGTCTCGATCGTTCGGTCATCATCAGCCTCGCCGATTCAGATCGGCCCGGAAAGTGATGGCGTCGATCTGGCGTGGTGTGCCATTGGGTTCGACCCACGTAACCCTCACCTGAAGACGCTTAACGCAGTGATCGAAGCTCTGGGAAACGGGCCCGGTGAAGTCGGCCGGCTGCGGACTCGCCTCGTTGAATGTGGCGCCGCTCACGTTGATCAGGTATGCGGAGAACCGTACCGGCGACACCTCGACGCAGGTAAACTCAATGGCGTAGGTCGTCTCGCGGCCCTTGATCGCAGTGCCCAGCGGAATGCTCGGATTCAATGCATACGCCGATGCGTACGTCGCCTGATTCAACGGCAGGTTTCGGTAGGGCTCTTGCAGCAACATGTTGGCAGTTTTCTGCAGGAGCTGAATCGCCTCGATGGTGCGGAAATCTTTGACCGTGGTCTTGGCGCCGTAGCCCATCACCGAGGCGATCGGAATCATCGCGGTCGCCAGAATGACGAGCGCGAACATGATCTCGAGCAATGTTGTGCCGTGACGTTGCACGCGGGGTCTCCACCTCTGGCGCATCTCAGGGACTCCGCTGAACAGTATAGCAAGAAGCGTTCCCATCGGTGTCGGACCCCGATAATGCAGAGCAGAACGCGCGAGTGACCAGGGGATCGGGCACGACAGGCGGGAGGAGCGATGCAGCCAGGCGTCGACCTTTGCTGTACCGTGTTCGAAAAATTTGCCGGGTGTAAAATGCTCTGTCTGCATGCGACGTGTTTTCATTTTACAGCTTTGGCCCGGCGGGCGGCTGTGAGTGCGCGAGTCAATGCAGCGAGGTTTTTCAGATCGGTCGAGGGATCTTTTTCACCGGCACCGGGAGTTTCCATGATGATCGGCATGCCGCGCATAAGCGGGTCGAGAAGCAGTGTACCCAGTGCCGACGCGCCGATCTCTCCCGCGCCGATGCCCGCATGCCGATCGACACCGGTGCCACATGGCCGCAGGCTGTCGTTGAGGTGGATGACGCGAACGACCCCGGTGCCCAGGTGGCGCGTGATGGCCGTTACCCAGGAACGGCGGCCGGTTGCCGTGCTCAGGTCGTGACCCGATTGGAAGGCATGACAGGTGTCGAGACAGACGCCACTGGGGAAATCGAGACCTGCGCGAACCGCCGCCAGTTCTCGCAGATCGTCGTCGGCAGTCTCCTGCCGGCGCGCCGTGTTCTCGAGCAACAGCATCGGTGGATGCTCGGGATCGAGACCAGGGTCGGCGGTGAGTGTGGGGCGCAACCCCCGCCACATCTCATTGAGGCCGTCGACCATTCGCGAAACTCTCTTTGCCGGGCACGAATGATGGCCGACGTGTAATACAATGTATTCTGCGCCGAAGGCATGGGCCCGGCCGATTTCCTGACGAAGAGCCGCGATCGATTGCTGGCGCACCGTTGCGTTTTCGGCGCTCAGGTTGAGCAGATAGCTCGCGTGGGCAACGAGCGGATGGTGGCCGGCTTCCTGCCACCGGCGGCGGAACTCGGCAAGCAGCGGCAAATCGAGGGTGGGAGCTGCCCAGGTGCGGGGACTCTTGGTGAAGATCTGCACTGTGTCGATGCCGCGTTCGTTGATGCGCTCGAAAACCCGCAGTGGTGATGGGCTGATGGAGACGTGAAAGCCGATGCGCAGGTCGTTGGGGCGACGCGTTGCCCTCATCCCTTCGGCATCCGCTCGACCAGAGCCCGCAACTCACGAACGGTCTGGTCGATCAACTGGCGCAGGTTGCTCAGGTGCTCGAGAACGGTGCTCAGATCCTTGGCCCTGCCGAGTTTCTCGATGGTGAAGGCAACCTGGCGGGCCGGTTCGGCAGCGAAGTTGCCGACGGCGCCCTTCACGGTGTGCGCGGTGTGTTCGACCTTGACGGCGTCGCCAGCGTTCGCTGCCTGCTCGATGCGATCGAGCAGTTCGGGGGTGCTGCCGACGAAGATGTCGATGAGTTCTGCCAACAGATCGCGGTCGTTGTCGATGCGCGAGAGCAGGTGTTTCTCATCGAATATGGGCTGGGCAGTCGCACCGATCTCGGGGGATGGCGCCGACTCGACCGGGGGGGCCGCTGCTGGTGGGGTGGTTGCGGGCGCCGCCTCGGCGGTCGGTTCAGCAGGCGGCGTCGGTGGTGTGCCCCTTTCGTTGGCTACCGGTGGTTGGACCAAAGTGGTGGCGGCGTCGGCGGGTGGAGGTTCGCGCTCAGCTTGACGATGCAGGAGATCCTGGATGATGGCGTTGAGTTCCTCTGCTTTCACCGGTTTCGACAGATAACTGTCCATGCCGGCTTCGAGGCACCGTTCGCGATCACCCTTCATGGCGTGGGCGGTCATGGCGACAACGAGCTGGTGTCGACCGGTCTGGCGTTCTTCGGTGCGCAGGGTCTGGGTTGCCGTGAGCCCATCCATGATCGGCATCTGCACGTCCATCAGGACGATGTCGTAGTTTCCGGCGCGGATGGCCGTCAGTGCTTTCTCTCCATCGTCGACGATGTCGACCTGGTGACCCATGCGGGCCAGCATGCGGCTCGCCAGGCGTTGGTTGACTGGGTTGTCTTCGACCACGAGCAACCGGAGATCTGACAGCGGTGGCGCGGGTTGTCGGCCCGTCGGCCAGACCGAGGGCGCAGCGGCCACAGGGCCGCTTCCGTGGTGCGGGGCCGGGCCGGCCGTTGCCGGGGTAATCGCACTGGACACAGGTGGTGTCGGGTGTTCGGAAACCGGCAGTGGTACCTCACGACCCGAGATCGCCGACAGCAGTGCGCGTAGCAGCTCGCGCTGGCGTACGGGTTTGAGCAGATGGGTGTGGCGGATGGCACGGGGCGAGCGGTCGCCACCGACGCGACCAAGGGTGCCCAGGGTGATGATGTGTCCGGCATCTCGAGGCGAAAATGCCTCGTGGATGAGCTGGCTCGACGACCCGGTTTCGCCGGTCGGCAGGGGCAGGTCTTGGTCGAGAATCACGATGCGGAACGGAGTAACTGCACTCTTGATGGCCTGCACCGCGCCTGCGAGCGAGTCGGTTTGCATTGCCTGCATGCCCCAGTGCCGGAGGGTGTCGTTCAACCACATGCGGGTGGTGCGGTGATCGTCGATGACCAGGGCGGTGATGCCGTTGAGGGATTCGGTGGCACTGATGGCGGTCGGTTTGTCGCAGATCGGGACGAGCGGCACGACCACGTGGAACGTGCTTCCCTCGCCCACGCGACTGTCGACCCAGATGCGGCCTCCCATCAGTTCGAGCAAGCGCAGCGAAATGGTCAACCCCAGGCCGGTGCCGCCGAACTGGCGGGAGGTCGAGGCGTCGGCCTGTGAATACGGCGTAAATATGCGCTGAATTCGTTCTTCGGGGATGCCGATGCCGGTATCGCGTACCACGAGATGCATGCCGCCGGGAGTTCCGGGGGTCTGGTCGCGCATCAGTTCGATGGTGACCTCGCCGCGTTCCGTGAATTTGATGGCGTTGCCGACCAGATTGAAAATGATCTGGCGGAAACGCAGGGGGTCGCCAATGACCTGCGTCGGTATGTCGGGAGCAATCTGGCACAGCAGTTCGAGACCCTTGTCATGTGCGCGGATGGCCAACGACAGGACGGTCTCCTCGATGACATCACGCATGTCGAAGGCGATGTTCTCGAGCGTGATTTTGCGCGCCTCGATCTTGGCGAAGTCGAGAATATCGTTGATCAGTGTCAGCAGAGTGCTCGCCGACGAGCGGATCATGGTCAGATACTCCCGCTGCTCGGCGTTGGGTGAGAGATCGAACATCAGTTCGGTCAGACCGATGATCGAGTTCATCGGCGTGCGGATTTCATGACTCATCGTCGCCAGGAAGTCACTCTTGGCCGAATTGGCCCGCTCCGCTGAGGCCGCGAGTTCGGTGGCCTGGCGCGTGGCCTCCTCGAGGCGGCGGTTGAGTTCGAGCAATTGCAGGTTCGAACGGTCACTGACCTCTTTGGCCTGCTGCAGTGCGCCCTCGGCATTCTTGCGTTCGGTGATGTCGATTCCGGTGGCGAGAACCATCTGCACCTGGCCGCGGTCGTCGCGAATCACTCCGGTGTTCCACTCGACCAACCGTCGTTGATTCTTGGCGTCGATGAGCGGACACTCAAAGCGGATGGCGCCGGCTTGCCCCGCCAGAGCCGTGGTCATCTGTTTTTCGATGCGAGGCGCTGCCTCGCCGGCGATGAAGGTCTGAATAAAGTGTGAGCCGATGACATCCTCGCGTTCGCGACCCACCAACTCGGCGAAGCAGCGATTGCCGAACATGATCCGGCCGTTGCGGTCGAGGCCGACGATCAGCGCCAGTGCCGTGTCGAGAACCGTTTCGAGGAAGTCGCGGGCTTCCTTGAGCGCCTGCTCGGTGCGCCGTCGCTCGGTGATGTCGGTCATGATCGCCATGAAGTTCTCGACGACCCCTGCGGTGTCGCGCACCGGCGAGATCGCGGCGGTGACCCAGAAAAACTCGCCGTTCTTCCGGCGGTTGATGAACTCGCCACGCCATTCCTGGCCCGCGGCCAGATGCATCCACAGGTCGAGATACACCCCGGGCGCAGTCATGCCCGATTTGAGCAACGAGGTGTTGCGTCCCATCAGCTCGCTGATCGAGTAGCCCGTGATCCGACTGAAGGCGGGGTTGCAATACGCAATATTGCCGCGAGTATCGGTGACCAGGACCATGCTTGCGCTCTGTTCGACGGCCAACGACAGGCGATGCAGCATGGTTTCGCGTTTCTCACGCTCGCTGATGTCGCGGGCAAACACCAGCAGGCTATCGTGATTCTCGAGCGACAGCACCGTGGCTTTCAGTTCGGCACTGACGGTTGAACCGTCGGCGCGCTTGAACCGATGCAGCGGCACAAACAGCTCGCCGGCGGCGAGGGTGGCCCGCGTATTCTCTTCGACCTCGGTTCTCGTGGCGGCGGAGAGTTCGAGGTAGCTCATCTGCAGCAATTGGGTGTGGGGGTGCCCGAGCAGGCGCTCGCAGGCAGCGTTCACGTCGGTGATCTTGTGGGATGCCGCATCGAAAATGAGCATGGCGTCCGGGGCGCCACGCATCATCGTCTTGAAACGCTGCTCCGAACGTGCGATTCGATCGGTGATGTCGATCGACCGGCTCAGGCCCACGAGATTGATGACCACCATCGCAGCCAGCAACAAAGTGAGCAGAAGTATGAACACCTGGTAATCCGCCACGATCCGCGCACGCTGCCACATCATGATCTGCCAACCGGCGATGCGGGTGGCGCGTCGCTGGACGAACCAGGATCGGTTCTCGATATCGACGGTCGCCCGGTCGGCCGGCATCACCGGCAACAGGACTGCTCTCGATGACAAATCGCCGAACTGCCGTGAATGGCGAACGCGGTCGTAATGCTCTGCCGTCAATGGCCATACCGAGCAAAAACTCCAGGGGGCATGGTTGGTGGTGAGGATGACCCCATCCGGAGAGACCAACGCAACGCGATCACCGAAGTCGTCCGGAAGGCCGATGCGTCCGAGCGGAGCCTTGACCGTGATGATTCCTACCGTATTTGATGAGGTTACGACGGGTCGGGCCGCGTACAGGCCGACTTCCTGGGAGGTTACGCCGCGGGCCAGGTAGATTCCGGTGTTGCCGTGCAGCGCTTCTTTGAAATAGGGGCGAAATGCGTAGTTCTGGCCCATGAAGCTGTTGCGTTCGAACCGATTCGAGGTGGCGATCACGGTTCCCGTGGCCGTCATCAGATAGCACACGGACGTATGCAGAACGCCATTGAAGTGGTCGAGTGCTTGGTGGACGGCGTCGAGAGCGGCGGGTGACGGGTCGGAAAACAACGTGATGACACGGGCTGTTCCGGCCAACAGGCGCGCCGCCTGTTCCGCCGCCTGTATCTGGGTGTCGAGATCGCGCACGACGTTCTCGATAACGACAGCCCCTTGTTTGACCAGTTCTTCTCTGGCGTAACCGGCCACGCGTTGATCGACGGCGAGACCGGCCAGCAGCACGACTGACAACAAGATTGCCGAAAGGGCGAGGGCTCGCCAGCGATTGGCGCCGAAGGGCGATGGTGCAACGGCAGCCGCGAGGCGTTGGGTGTAGAACCCCACGGTCGGCAGCATGAGCAAAGCGGTACCCAACTGAATGAGCAGCGCAATCTCGGCCATGGTTGGCGTCCAGATTGATGCCAGCCAGGCCGGCGCAAACACCATGGGCTGTGGTGTGCCGAAGGCGTGGGCAAGGAAGGCGCCGGGACCCAGCAGCGTCATGAAAACGCGCAAAGCATTCATGTCCTGGCAATGTATGGCGGCGCGCAAGTGGATCACCCGCGCGGCCAGAATCGCCACTGCGGGAACGAGAAGCGTGCGCAGGACGAGTTCGAACCCGCTGAATCCGGCGACGATCAATGCCGACAAGGCGACTCCACCAACAACCAGGTGGAACCTCGGCCGGTGGGTGGCGGGCACGTCGATCATCGAGCCCAGAACGCGCCACAACTGGTCGGCGAAGATCGCAAAAGCGCACCACAGGCTGCCCACCCGGGCAACATCGAGGATCAGGTGGTCAGACAGCGGTGAGAGCAGATCGAGCGCGCGCGCGGTAACGAGAAAGCCGAAACCAAGACCGTCGATCTGCCACGCGACGACGTTGCCGATGCGATGGCGGATGGCATGAAACCAAGCGCCCAGGGCCAGGAGTGCGACCGCATGCAGCAAAATCAACTCGCTGACGACAACGGTTGACATCAGGAGTTGGTCTCGGGCGGGTGCGCGTGTGTTGTATTTACAAAATACATCTCAAATGGTTTGCCTAGACTTCGTGTCCGGGCACGGGTGTCAATGGCCCTCGCCTGGGCAGGAGAGGTTCGAGTGCCGACCGTTGTGTTGATGGCAGGCCCGCCAACGTTTTGTCGAGGAGAGGGCCGGCGTGGGTGTGGAGAAACCGGCCGAGGAACTCGGTGAAAACAAGACGACCGCTGGGAGCGAGACCATCGCTGGCCGCCAACAGCCTGGGCAGATCGTCGGCCCGCGCCATCTCGGCCACGTAGTGGATCAGGTCGGCCACGGCCCGGTCATCGGCATCCGGCAGTGCGGCCAGCAACTCGGTCAACCCCTGTTTGCGCTCTTTCAGCAGGGAGGCCAACCCGAGTGCCGGGCGTGCCACCTCGGGAATGGGCGACGCTGCCAGTTCCGCCAGCGCTTCTTCTTTGCGCAACTGGTGCAGTGAATACAACGCATTCAGGCGGATTTCGCGGGTTTCGTGGGGCGCTTGCGCCATCGCGGTCAGGCGGGTCACGACCTCGGGACGATCGATATGGCCGAGGGACGATGCGGCCATGAGTCGGACCTCGGGAGCCGGATCTTCGAGCAACTCGAACAATCGGGTCAGTTCGATGGATTTACCCAGGCGTGCCGCCGTGGCCGAGGCCGTCTGGCGGATCCATTTGCTGGAATGGTTCAAGCCTTCTTGCACCATCGCGAAGAAGGGCGTCGGATACTCAGCCAGTTCGATGAATTTCAACAACAATTGTGCGCGATTCTCGTCGAACCGGCTCAACGCAGCCAGCACCGGCGCAACGATGGTGGCCGTGCGCTGTTCCCCGAAGTGCAGCCGCAGCAGTTGGCGGGCCGCGGACGACTCGGCATTGATGAGCAAGCACAAGGTGGCCTCGCCACCAAGCCTCTTGACGGCAAACAAAGCGGTTTCGGCGAGCGAAAACCCCTCGTAGGAATCGATGGCATCGGTGGCGCGCGCCAGAGCGGCCAACACTGCAGGAAGATGGCTCGGATCGTCGGTGCCGGCCAGGACTTCGATGGCCTTGGCCTGGCGCAACAGATCGGTGTCGGCGGCTTCGAGCAGGACGCGCGCTGCGTCGCCGAGGCGTTCGGTGCCGGCCAGGCGGGTCCCACCCCGGGCCGCTACGTCGGCGATGGCCGGAATCAGGTGTCGGCGCACCGAGGCGTCGAGTTGCGTGGCGCACGCAAGCAAACGCGGAAAGTGGCGAATGCCGCGGTCAGGATGAAAAAAGAAGTAATCCTCGAGAACCCCGGCCACCACCCGCTGCACTTCGACGGGAAGACGATGAAGGTCGGTGAGCAGGACCGGCATCGCAAAGCCGCGCAGGTCGATGAAGTCACCGATATCGCGGGTCAGACGGGCGCCGCGCACGCGGGCGAGGCGACGAAAGCGTCGGCGCAACAGCGGCACATTGCGGTTGAGGGTTTTCTGGGGTAGCGGGGTCGGTGACTTGTCGGTCATGGTGTTTATGGGGTGCGGGCCAGCGTCAGGAAATGCTGCAATCGGGCCTTGTCGAGCTCGGTCTGCACGATGAGATCGCGAATTTTGGCCGTTTCTGCCAGCATGCGTTCGAGTTGGGTGAAAGTAAGCAAGCGCCGCAGAACGAGGCCCGACAGTACCGGATGCAGCGAGTCGGCTTCGATGGCCCGTTGCCACATCGACCAGAACCGCGGGGTCTTGTTGCGGATCAACCAGGTGATGGCGGCGAAGGTGAGTGCCTCGGCATTGTTCGGTTCCTCGGCGAGCACACCCTGAAACTTCTCCATGGCGCTGTGAAAATCCCCGGAATAAAAATACGCTTTGCCGAACAGCAGGTGATCCTCGAGAAAGCGCGGTTCGTGGTGCTTGACCGTCAGCAGCAGAGCCTTGACCGCGTCGCTGTTCTCGCCGGCCGCCATCAGCAGTTCGATGCGAGTGATGATCTCGACCAGGCTCTGAATCCCGTCTTGAAAACGGTCCCACATGGGCAGCGCTTCACGCGGCGTCCCGCGCAGAATCATCAAACGCGACCACCACAACACGACCTCTTCATCGTCGGGCGAGATTTTGAGCAGTTTTTTGAACGTCGTCTGGGCGAAATCGAGGTTGCCCTGCCGAAATGAGATGTACCCGAGCAGGAACAACGCGTGCGGATCCTCGGTCGGATGTTTGGCCAAGGTCGATTCGAGCACCGTTCGAGCCGTGGTGAAATCGCGTTCGAGCAGACACAGCTCGACCTGGGCCAGCGGCAATTCGAGCGAGCGCGGAAAGTCACGAGCGGAATCGGTGAGGAACGCTTTGGCTTCGGTGACCTCGCCCTGAAGCGCCAAGGATTTGGCCAGATTGATGCGATGTCGGACCTGCCCGGGATCGGCAAGGTGGATGCGCGAATACAGCTCGGTTGCCTCGTCGTACCGCCGGCCCTGAAAGAGCAGGTTCGCCAGTTCATCGGCGATGAACAGGTCGGTGGCGTCGCGTTCGAGCAGCGTCTTCATCGCGGCGATGGCGTGCTCGAGCTGGGTGCGACCATCGTAGAGCGCGTCGAGGATGTCGTAGACCTCGGTTTCATACGGGCTTGCCTTCTCGACCAACGTCGAGGTGCCGATGCGCTTTTTGAGCACGGGCAGGCGGCGCGTCAATTCTTCGAGTTTGCGTTTCAACGTTGGCGAGGCGGGGTCGGCACTCACCGCATGTTTGAGGTGGGTGACAGCGGCTTCGAGGTCTTTCTTTTCGAGCAGCACATCGACCATCATCGTGTGCAATTCCGGATTGCGCGGGTCGCTCATCTGCGCCCGCTTGAGCGCAGTCAAGGCCTTGTCGGGGGCATTCATCGCCAGGTGCGCCCGCGCCAGCAAGGTCAATGCTTCGGTATGATCGGGAGCGATGGTCACCGCACGCTTGAGCATGCCCAGCGCTTGTTCGGGGTGGTCGCGGCGCAACAACAGGCGCCCCAGATCGAGGGGTACGGTCGGATCGTCGGCCAGGGGTTCGAGGAGACTCTGGAACACGGCCATTGCTTCATCGGTACGATCGAGGTGCATCAAGCATTGGCCGATGCTGCGGCGAACATCGAGGTCGTGCGGCAGAACCGCCTGGGCGTGCTCGAACACGGCCAGGGCTTTCTCGGCTTCGTCGCGATACAGATGGACCTTGCCAAGATTGAACAACGCCATGGCGTGGTCGGGGTTGCGCTCGAGAATCTGGCCCAGGACCTGGCTGGCTTTCTCGGGCAAGCCCTTCTGCAAATACGCGGCGCCCAGGTTGATCATGACGTCGAGGTTCTCGCTGTCGAGCTTCAGCGCCTTGTTATACGATTGAATGGCGAGGTCGAACAGCCCTTTGGCCTGAAACTCGACGCCCTGCCCGTAGAGATCTCGTGCTGTTTCCACGGTCAGAACTCCTCCTGACGACCCTTGCCGTCACCGGCGTGCGGCTTCGTCGTCTTCTGGTCTTTGAACTTCTCGAGGTTTTCGATCATGGCGTTGTAATTCTCGACTTCCTGGGGGGCGCACTCTTTGTATTTACTGAATGATTCGTAGTAGCGATAGAAGATGCGGCTGCGGATCTGGCCCATCTTGTACTTGGCCAGAGTCAGTTCGGAAATCGGAATCATGAAGTTGTCTTTGCCCCATTGCCACTCGAGAAACGGGGTGTCGAAGTTGGTCAGATAGTCGCAATACAAAAAGAATACAGCGTATGGATCGTACAACAGGCCGACGATCTCTTCGAGATCTTCGCGTTCGGGCCGGCGATTGCTGATGGCTTTGGGCAGGCCGGCGGTGGCAAACACCGTGATGCCTTCGGTCGCGGCAAGACTCTTCAATTCGGAAGCGAGCACGTTGGCCTTCTCATTGAATTTGAGCCCGTGCTCCTTGAGGCGGATCTTCATGATCGGGTCGATGACCAACGCCACGTCACCGCCCCACTTCAGCCGCGTGCGGCGGGCCAGGCGTTTGATATCGTCGAGGTAGAGAACCCCGTTGTTCTCGTCGACGACGGTGATACGATCGCGCATGCCGGCAACCTTCTCGAGACCCTCCTGGCGCTTCTTTTCGAAGGCGATATTGGTCACATAAGGGTTGCGCACGTAATCGATCGGCACCTCGGCGCACTGCGAGATCATCTTGGCCGAAACGTCGAGACGGTTCTGATCGAGTGAGCAGAAGATCACTGACAGCTCGGGGTTCTGGAGGGCGAGTTCCCAGGCCAGTTGGGTGGCAAATGTGGTCTTGCCCATGCCCGCACCGGCGACCATGAGGTAGAACTCTTTCTGGATGCCGTTCAGGCGCTCCTGCAGAATCGGGAACTCGACGTTGTAACCCAGATAGCTTTTCTTCTTCTGTTGATTGGCAGAGATGAGTTCGCGCATCTCTTCGATATTGGCGTCGAGACCGGTCATCTGTCCGTAGGATCGCTGCATGAACAACTGGCGCAGCGCCTGGATGCAATTGTGGATGGTTTCGTAGCCGTCGAGGTCGGGGCGGGCCACCTTCTCGGCGTACTCGATCATCGAGCGTCGTGCCTCGACGCGGAGATTGCGGTCGCGGATGCTCTCGACGACCGGGTCGATGTCTTCGAGCAGCTTCACGCCGGGCGCCGAAAAAGGGCTGGTGAACAGCCGATGCACCCGGTCGCGACCGCCGGCCACCTCGAGTTTGCTGCGACCGGCCTTGTTCTCGTGTTCGAGGCGGGCCATCAGGTTGGGCAGGTTGAGGGTCTCTTCGGCATCGAGGCAGGCCAACATGGTTCCGAGGAGCACACGGTTGCCCTCGATGCCCGCAAAATCGTTAACCCCGAAGTTGCGCTGTTTCAATTGTCGACCCGCGATGGTCGGATCGAACGCGAGATTGGCGAGAACCAGTTCCTCGTCGAGAGCGATGGCGTCGATCAGTGCCTGCAACGTCGCGTCGCCCGTGGCCGCGGGCGGTTTGCTCGCGGATGTGCGCTTGGACGAGGTTTTTCGGGTGGTGGCCATGCGTGGTGCCCCGGTCTGATGAAGTGCTGTCATGGTAGCCCACCACCGTTCGGGTGTCAACGCAGCGCGCCCGCAATTGATGCGCATTCCCGGGGGCCGCTGCTGGGGTTGGCCGTGCCCGCCGGCAGCGTTATTTTTCGTCGGTTCCGGTTTCGCTGTCGATGGCGTCGCGGTGTTGGTCGACGGCGTCGAGTTGCTCCTGTTGATAGCGCGCCCGGCGTTCCATGCCGGCCTTCTCGAGGGCACCCATGATCAACCAGAACACCCAGATCAACAAGGGTGTCACTACGAACAACACGAGCATGAAAAACACGCCAATGGGCAGCCCGAGGATGTATCCGTACGCCATCAGCGCGCTGCCCCGGCTTCGTTTTCAGTCGGCGGTTGTTGCCCGGTCAGGTCGGCCGCGCTGATGCGCGGATGGCGATAGCGCCGGACCCCCTTGGTCAGGCGCCAGTACTGGATGGCCTCCGTCGGACAGAACTGCAGGCAGGCCAAGCACATCTGGCACCGGTGCTGCCAGACCGGCAGACGGTCGTTGCCCATGATGATGTTGCCGACCGGGCACACGCGGGCACACAAGCCGCAGTGCGTGCAGGCGTGGGTGACCTTGAACCGTTTGTCGCTGCCGTTGACCGTGCGGCTGAACCCGGGATAGAGAAGGCACGACAACCAGTCGGCGAGCATGAAGTCGCGCTCGACCCCGTGATGATTGGCCCGGATCTGTGCGCCGATCGCAGCGACCCGCGCGTCGGCGCGGGCAATGAGATGCGGTAGTTTGTCGGGGCTGGGGCCGCCGTACAGAGGTGTGCAGTTGCCCGGCATGGTCACGTAGAACCCCGCATCGAGGCGGCCACCACGCTGTTTGAGCAGGGTGTCGAGCGAGCGCAGCGTGGCGCCGCCCGAGCCGCCGCAGGTGGCAACGGCAAAGACATATTTTGTATTGCTTGTCTCGAGGGTCTCGACGTAGCGGCGGACAACGTCCGGCATGCCCCACGAATACACGGGAAACACAAGGCCGAGCCGCTCCCCGGTCGGCGAAACCTGCTTTGCCGCGAGCAGGCGTGGTATCGGAGCGAGCGTGGTGTCTCCGAGGGTCGTGGCGAGGTCGCGGGCGACGCTCAGTGAGTTTCCCGTGCCGGAGAACCAGGCGATCGTCGTGGTCATGCAAGGCGTCCTTTCTCGGATACGGTGGCTTGCGGAGAGGTTCACGGGAATCTTACACCAACCGCGGCGGTGTATGCATCTCGTGTTACCATGCGAACGATGGTAGCCGTTTCGGGCAGTGGATGCGGGTCGGTCGGCACAAACCCACGGACTGGACAACAGTCGTGGGTCGATTTCACCTCGGTAATTCTGATCCTCGTGCCGCTGCTTCTGGGGGCATTCATTCTCGGAGTGCGGGCGCGCGAGAGCGAGGTGCGGTGGCGGGTCGCTCAGGAGCGGCGGGCCGAGAGACTCCTGCGTGGTCTGGCGGATTACGTCGATGAAGAGTCGATCTGGACACGCTGGTTGGCCAGGCAGACGCGTGTCATCCTGGCCGCGGCGCAACCGGCGGCGGTCTGTCGGGCGAGAATGCAGGCGATCCGCCGGGTCCTCGGAGTCGCCTCGACCTGGATCGTGCTCGATGGTGACGGCAACGTCCTGGGGCAGTGTGGCGGCATGCCGGCGGCGCGTCAGGTTCTGCGCCGCTTCCACACCGATTATCGGGCCATGCTTGCCGGTGACACGGAGGCCGGTGAACGGCAACGGGGGTTCGTGCGCGGCTATCTCGGCGCCAACGTGCCCATCAACCGCGCCATCCACGATCGCCTGGTGCTGGCGGCCACCCATGCCGACGGCCGTCGTTGCGTCTTCGTGTCGGGACCGCATCGGCGGGGCATGGTGATCGTGTGCCTCGAGTTCGTCGATCCGCCGCGACCGGTGTTCGTCCGGCGCATGGTCGATTTGATCAATCAATGGGACCGGGCCCGACATCCCGGTTCACCGTCGTGTCGCGTGGCTTTGCTGGGGCGCGACTTCACCGCTGATGCAGGTATGTGCCGGGGTTTCGGGTCCGAGGGATCCACGGTGGCGCGCCTGGCTGCCGAACTCGATGCACAATCGCTGCCGCACGGATGGCGTGACGATGCGTTTTGGTCGCACCGGACCCTGACCCCCGGGTGGAGCGTGCTGATCCGCCTGTCGGGTGGTCGCCCCGACCACACGGCGGCAACATTGATATGTATTCTCATTGTATTGCTGATTGCCGGATGTGTCGTGGTCTGGCGGCAGGCCGGATTCGACCCGATTGCTCTGGTCGCGCCGTCGATCCGTGCCAAGCTGGTGTTGGCTTTCGCTTTTGCTGCCGGCCTGCCGATCATCATGCTTGCCGGTGTCGTGTTCAGTTACCTTTCAGACCGCCGCCAGGTGCTGCTCGATCAACTGCACGAGGACGCAACCCGGCAACTGGTGGGCATCGATCGCTCGTTCAAAGACGATCAGAGCGCCGAGTGGCAGGAACTGCCGGAGCACCTCGATCCGGTTCGCCACTCACCGACGGACGACCTGGCCAGCTTGACCACGTGGCTGGGCCGCCTGCAAAGGCGGTTTCGCTGGACCGGCTGCGAGTTGCGTGATACCAGCGGTCGCTCGGTCTGGCGCTGGGTGGGGCGGTCGAGCGCCGACGTCGACCTGGGGGTGTTGCGCATGGTTGGCGATGCCGCGACGTTGGTGTTGCGGCAACTCGCGCCGCCCGAATATCTCGGCATTCTCGGGCGCGCGATGGCGGTCACCGGCCGCAACTTCGTTGCCGATTTCGGGGGCATCTTCACCAAACTCGCACTGTCGGTTGGCTCGGTCGGGATCACCGAATTCGGCGATATCCGCTTCGGTTTCGCGATGTTTCCAATTCACGATGCGCGTCAGCGGCCCTGGTTGATGCTGTGTGTGTTCTGGAGTCGCGAGTGGACGGAGCGGGAGTATGCCTGGCGAAGGGTTCCGGCGCTGGGTGTGGCGAAGGCCGATCGGCGCATCTATGCCATTCACGATGCCCGTCCCGGGTGGTCGGTACCGCGGGCGTCCCGTGATCGGGCCATCATCGCGCGCTTCGCCGAGCGCATCCGCTCGGAAACCCGGGCGGCACGGGCAGCCGTGGGACGGTTCGACGAGACCCTGATTCTCACCGGAGTTCGCGGTCGCGAGTTGCGCGAGTTCTCTCTGGTGGCGGTGTCGTCCGATCGGCATGTGCGGCTCGAGCTGGCCTGGCTGTCATGGTGTTTCCAGACGGTGGCGCTGGCGGTGCTGGCTTGCACCATCACCACCGGGGCCTTGCTGGCCCGACGCGTGCTCGAGCCGATCGGTCACCTGGCCTACGGGGTCAGTTGCATGCAGAAGCGCCGATTCGACGTGCGCATTCCCGTGTTGGCTGCCGACGAACTGGGCATGCTGGCCCGGGCGTTCAACACCATGGTCGGCGACACCCAGGATCTCGAAGTGGCGCGGGTCGTTCAGGAAGGCCTCTTCCCCGACCAACCGCTGGTGATGTCGGGGTGGTCGGTCTGTGGCCGCTGTCGCTCCGCGTTGCGCATTGGCGGCGACTTTCTCGACTACTTCTCGCTGCCCGACGGTCGCCTCATGATTGTCATTGGTGACGCGGCGGGACACGGTGTGGCCGCGGCCCTGATGTCGGCAATGGCCAAGGTGGTGGTGGCGCACCATGCCGACCGTCGCCAGGAACATGTGGATGCGTCACCGGACGAGGTGCTCACCGATCTGCACCGGGTCATTCGCCAAACCATGCATGGGCGCCGGATGATGACCTGCCTCGTGGCCACGTTCGATCCGGCAATACGAAGTATTGAACTCTTTCTGGCCGGCCAGAATCATCCGTTCATCGTGTCGCCCAAGCGCGCTCGTTTGCTGGGTGTTCCCAGTCGCCCGTTGGGGGCCGGTTCGCGCCCTGTGTTTCAGAGGGTTCGCGCCGACCTGGCCCCAGACGAATACCTGGTCTTCTACTCCGACTGTCTCGTTGAAACGCTCGATAGCGACGGAATCGCGCTCGATTACGAGCGGTGGGGCCGTGAATTGCCGGCCTTGCGACGTGCCGGACCAGGGGCCACGGAAGCGGCGATCCGGGCGCGGCATGCCGTGCTGTCGGGCGACCGTCCTTTCGATGATGACCTGTCACTCATTGTATTGCAGCCGGTCACAGACGGTCAGGTGAAGCCATGCTGACCGAACGCGGCGGCCAGGGTTCGTCCTGCGATGTATTTCCGCGATTGCGCTGGGCGGTGGTGACAACCATTGCCGTCGGTTTGCCGCTCGCCCTGCTCCTGGTGCTGTATGCGCAACGGTTGGCGCGCCAGGAGCGGCTTGCCCTCGATCGGGTATGCGACCGCCTCGAAGACCGATTTGGCTTCGTCGATACGAACCTCGACTGGTACATGCTTCAATCATGGGCGCCCAAACTGCTGCGCTCGCCCGGTCCGGGTTTGGCGGGGCAGCTCCGGCTTCGCCGTGCGCAGCAGGTGCTGCGTCGGGCATTCCCGGGGGTCCTCGAGTTTCTGGTTTTCGACGGCCGCGGCGATATCGTGGCCAGCCTGTCGGATGTTCGGCTCAGGTCGTCCTATGCCCGTCCGTTCTTTCGGGAGGCGTGCGAGAAGGCCGCGATGACCGACGCGACGCAACAATTGTGGTCGCGGTCGGCGGCGTTCCACCGCACCTGGATCGGCCCGCTGTTTTCGCGCAATAACTCGCCGATCCATTTCAATTATCGCACCGATGCCTCGACCCATATGCATCGACGGTGGTTCATGATGCAGGAACCCGGGCCGCACGGCATGGTGGCGGAGTTCGTTTCCCAGAGCCCCAAGGCACACCATCTCGGCATGGCCGTCATACTGTCGTCGATGCGGCGTCAGGACCGGCTGCTGGGTGCCGGCATTGTCGACATGCGTGGGTCATCAGGCGTTCAGGCCCCGCGTTTCGGTGTGTCGTCGCAGGAGCTCGACATGGCCCTGGCCCGACTCGGCCAGACGTCCGGTGAGGTGATGCGGGTGGGCTCGCGCGCGTGGGTCCAGAAGGTGCTCAGCGCACGATACCGCTTGGTGCTCACCGCGACCGATCGCGGCAGCGCGGTGCGGGGCCTTCACTGGGAAGGCGCGTGTGTTCTGGCCGTCGTTTTGTTTCTGCTCGGCATTGTTGTGTCCTGGACCCTCAGTTTCGGCTCGTCGGCAGGCGGAATCTCTCTGCGTTGGCAACTGCCGGCGCTGTTCGCGTTTGCTGTGGGCATCCCTCTTGGCTTGTTGGCCATTGCGACCAACGGTCTCATCGAGGAGCGGGAACGGTTGTTGCGCCATGGGGTGGTGTCACAACTCGAGTGTCGACTGTATGCCTACGATTCACGTTACTCATCCTGGGTCAGTGCCGTGGAAAACTCACTGCGGATGCATCTTGGCCGTGGCATTTCCGGGAGTCAGAATGTCGTGGTGTCGGAGGTCATGGCCGTGCTCGAGCGGCATCGGCGCGGGAAGATGATCATGGGTATCGTTGATGCCGGCGGCCGCAGTCTCGCCAATGACGGTCGCTCGAGCCAGTCGCTGGCGATGATGCAGGTGGTGGCGCCGTTCATGATTGCGCGGTTGAACCGCAGCCGTCCGAATGCGCGGCCGAACCGGGTCATCGAGATGATCGGTGCGACCTCGGAGTCGTCGGGACTCGACGGTGAACGCATGATCGGGCAACTGCAACAGGCGGTTGGCCGGATTGCCGAGTCGACGATTGGCGCTGAAACCGGTCGGCTGTTCATGTATCCGCTCGAATGGGACGGCGAGATCCGCGCGATGGCCTACATTGTATGGACAGGTTCGGAATTGGCTCGGCAGTTTCTTGCCGATACGCGGGAACAGTGTGACGAGTTGTTCGGCGTGGCGCAGATGGTGGCCCGTTTCCGCGATGCCGACCGGTTGCCCGTTCCCGACCCGTATGGCATGGAGCGATGGACAAGGCGTCTGGGCCCGGTGTTGTCGCGGCAGGGTCTGCCGATTGTCCGCTTTCGCACGGAATCGAGCGGAGGGGGACGTGTCCTGGTCGGCGTTTGCGGCGTGCAGATGCAGGGGGCGCGTTTCTTTGCCTGTCATGAAGACACGGCACTGCGTGCAGAACTGCGGCGCATCGATCACGTGTTCCTGATGGTTGCCGTGATGCTGCTGGGGGCGGGGTCGGCAGCCGGCCTGGTGTTGCGTCGCACCCTGTTGCGGCCGATTGCCGCGCTGGCCGACGGTATTGCCGCGATCGAACGACGTCACTTTGCGGTGCGGCTGCCGGCCAGCGGTGACGACGAACTGGGGCGGTTGGTCGGTGCGTTCAACGGTATGCTCGAAGGGCTGGCCGACCTCGAGGTGGGGCGGGCCGTCGCGGAGAGCCTGTTTCCGCACGAGGTCCTGCGGGTTGGCGAGGCGGCGATTTATGGGCGCAGCGAGGCGGCGAGTCGGATGGGCGGCGACTGGTTCGACTATCGGGCGACGGGGCCGCACAGCATGCTCGTGTCGATCGGCGATGTCACCGGGCACGGCACCGGTCCGGCGCTGGTCGTGGCCATGGCGAAGGCAATGATGACATTGCTGGCCGACCTGCGGGCGCCGGGCGCGATGCTGGCAGTGCTCTATCGATCAATGTATAACGTATTGCAGAAACGGTACTTCATGACGCTGTTGCTGGCCGAGATCGATCTGGCGACGCGGACGGTGACCTTGGCGAATGCGGGTCACAATTGTCCGGTTCTGGTGCGGGGCAGCCAGGTGGAGATGCTCGAGGCGATCGGTTTTCCGATTGGGGCGATGCGCATGGTGCAACCGCGCACGGTGAAGATCGCGATCGAACCGGGCGACGTCCTGCTGTTCCACACCGACGGCCTGGTCGAGTCGCGGTTGGCGGGGACCGATCGGCAGGTGGGCTACGATCGATTGACGGCGCAGGTGCAATCGTTGATCGGAGCGACGCCGCGGGAGACGGTGGAGAATGTGGGGCGCTGGCATCGCGGCCTGGTGGGGCCTGGGGCGTTCGACGACGACGTGACGGTGATGGCGTGGCACTGGGACGGGGCGGGTAGTCCGGACACTGCGGGCGTGACGGCGGTGTCGCGGCGGGTTTGAGCGCAGCGACCGCGAAGGTGGGTGCCGATAAATATATATGTATATGCAGATATATTTATATACTTATTATTACCATCGTTGATCTCGGTCAGGCATCCGGGTGCCGTGCTGTGTGTCCGCCTGTTATCATGGTTTTCGGTGCGGTTCCGCGGAGACAGTTGAGTCTGAACCGTCGGTCCAGTACACAAAGGACTTGACGAGTTGTCTCTGTTCGTCTATAAGTATATCTGCATATGTTTATGAATGATATCTCGATGACCGCGCCGCGCACCGCCGCCAACCCATGCACCGCCTGAGCATCCGCCACTTTCTTGCCGGCTGCAAAGCGCTCGGCGACGAAACCCGCCTGCGCATCATCCGAGTGTTGCAGTTGTTCGGACCCTTCGAGGTCAACGAACTGGCCCAGGTCCTTCGGGTCTCGCAACCCAGAACCTCCCGCCATCTGCGCGTTCTCACCGACTGTGCTTTCATTACGCCTACCCGCAAGGGCGTGCGCGTCGCCTACTCGCTTCTTCCCGGCCCGGTTGCCACGTCTCCCGAACACCCCGGCCTCCTCGATGTCCTGGCCGCCTCGGCACCCGATCCCGCATTCTTTCCCCACGATCTCGGGCGGGCCCGCACCTGCCTCGAAGAACGCGAACGCCGACTCGCCACCGAACGTGAAGAGATCGGCCCCCGTTGGTATCAGGTCCGCGATCGTTACCTGGGCAAGCTCGACGAGGTAACTGTCATACAACGTATGCTTGGCGAGGCTGAGACGATTGTCGATCTTGGCTCCGGAGACGGCCGACTGCTGTGTGGGTTGCCCCAGGGGCGCCATTACATCGGCATCGATCGGGCCGAGGCCATGATCAAAGCCGCCCGCAAAAGAGCCGACAAGGGCGGCCGTGCCGATATCCAGTTTCGACTCGGTGATCTCGAACACCTTCCCCTGCCCGACCACAGCGCCGACCTGGTCGTCGCCTCGATGGTTCTTCATCACCTCGATGATGTCCGGCCCGTCCTGGCCGAAGTCGCTCGCGTGCTTCGGCGCGGGGGTCGCATGATCATTCTCGACTTCGATCAGCACCACGACAGCGCCCTGGCCAAGAAATGCCACGACCGCGTGTGCGGTTTTCCGCGCGCCGGTCTGACCCAGTCCTGCCGCGAAGTCGGGCTCGCGCTCGACGACTGGCAGGTTGTCTCCGGTGCGACCAAAATTCCCGTATTCCTGGCCACGGTCAAACATGCCGCAGGCCGTCCCAAATCCAAACAGGAGGACCCATGGGTACCCAAATGGAACGAGAACGCATGAACAGCAAGAAGACCACCACGCAACGCCCCGCCTACAAAGTGAAAGACATCGAGTTGGCCGCTTGGGGCCGCAAAGAGATCACCGTCGCCGAGCACGAGATGCCCGGTTTGATGGCGCTGCGCGAGAAATACGGCAAGATCAAGCCCCTCAAGGGTGCCAAGGTCGCCGGTTCGCTGCACATGACCATCCAGACCGCCGTCCTGATCGAGACGCTGGTCGAGCTCGGCGCCGACGTGCGTTGGTGCAGTTGCAACATCTTCTCGACGCAAGACCACGCCGCGGCCGCCATCGCCAAGGCCGGTGTCCCCGTTTTCGCCTGGAAGGGCGAGACCCTCGCCGAGTACTGGTGGTGCGTGCGCGAGACCTTGATCTGGCCCGACGGCACCGGCCCGACCCTGATCGTCGACGACGGTGGCGACGCGACCATGATGATCCACCTCGGCTACCAGGCCGAAAAAGATGCCAAGTTCCTCAACCGCAAAGCCGGCAGCGAAGACGAGCAGGAACTGCTCAACAGCCTCAAAGAGACCCTCAAGCAGACTCCCGACCTCTGGCATGAGATGGTTCCCCAGATCAAGGGCGTCAGCGAAGAGACCACCACCGGCGTGCATCGCCTCTACCAGATGCGCGACGAGGGCAAGCTGCTCTTCCCCGCCATCAACGTCAACGACTCGGTCACCAAATCCAAGTTCGACAACCTCTACGGCTGCCGCGAGTCCCTGGCCGACGGCCTGAAACGCGCCACCGACATCATGGTGGCCGGCAAGAAAGTGGTGGTGTGCGGCTACGGCGATGTCGGCAAGGGCTGCGCCCAGAGCATGCGCGGCTTCGGCGCCCAGGTCATCGTCACCGAGATCGACCCGATCTGCGCCCTGCAGGCGGCCATGGCCGGTTTCCCGGTCCAGACCATCGAAGAGACCCTCGGCGTCGGCGACATCTACGTTACCTGCACCGGCAACGTAGATATCATCACCGCCCAGCACATGTCGAAGATGAAAGACCAGGCGATCGTGTGCAATATCGGTCACTTCGACAGCGAGATCCAGGTGTCGGCGCTGACCAAGTGGGCCGGCATCAAGCACGAAGAGATCAAGCCCCAGGTCGACCGTTACACCTTCCCCAAGGGTGGTCCGAGCATCTACTTGCTGGCCGAAGGCCGCCTCGTCAACCTGGGTTGCGCCAACGGTCACCCCAGCTTTGTGATGAGCACCTCGTTCACCAATCAGACGCTCGCCCAGCTCGACCTCTGGACGAACAAACACAAGATCGGCGTCACCACCCTGTCGAAGAAACTCGACGAAGAAGTGGCCCGTCTGCACCTCGAGAAGATCGGCGTCAAGCTGACCAAGCTCACCAAGGAGCAGGCCAAATACATCGGTATCCCGGTCGAGGGCCCCTACAAGCCCGAGAATTACCGCTACTGAGTGTACCGACGTAGCAATACGTTGTAAGTTAGTGCGGGCATCGTGGGTCGTAAGGCCGACGGTGCCCGCACTTGTTGTGCCCAGGTGCAAGGAGAATGTCGATGACCGATTCAGGCGCGGGCGGCGGTAACCGACCGGCCGGCAACGACCACCAAAACCTGCGGATCCTGGTGCTCGTGGTCGTGGGCATCATTCTGGCCGTGGTTGTATATCGCGAGACCGACCCCGATCGCCACCCCCTGTTCATCGGGATCACGCAGAAACTGTCGACGACCGCGTCGAGCATCACCTGACCGCAGGCGAACGTGTCCGACCGGGGCGCCATTGCAGGCTCAGCACGTTTTCTTCGGTGTTTTTCGTCCCGTCTGCAACTTTGTCTGCGTCTCGCGCACCGCAATACGCGGTAAGTCGTTCTCATGTTTGTCGAGAAACTTCTCGACCGCCTGTCGGTGCCGGCCGATCAGCGTTCGCAAGAGCCAGCTCACTGCCTTCGTGATCAACGGGTCGCGGTCGGCCATGACGGTGCGCAGGTTGGCGAGACTCTGTTGCAACAGCCGTGCGTCGTCAGACTCGCGCACCGGCCGGGTGAGCAATACAAGAGATGCACGCCGTCGACTCGCGCTGGTGTCGGCCGCCAGACCGGCCAGGAACGGTTGCCACTCCGACCAGCGTTCGAGCAGATCGGCGGCGGTGAAGGTCGATTGGCAGGTGCTGTCGATCTCGCACCAGCCTTCGAGTTGTCCGAGCCATCGATGCAGGTGGCTCAGTTCGAGCTGTCGGCGCAGATCCGGGAAAGCCTCGAACAGGTTGCCGCAGGCGGTGATGCCTTCATTGAGATCGCCCGCGAACAGTGAGTCGAGAACATCGACCAGACCATCGGCAGAGAGGTCGCGATGGGCCCGACACCACGATTTCACCAGCGAGCGCTTCACCGGCACCGACAAGCCCAGTCGACGGCGGTGAGTGCCCAGGTAGGCGTCACTCTCGGACGAGCGATCAGCCAGGTTTGCCGCGCGTGCGAGCATGGCCAGCAACTCGGTCGCATCTGGCCCCGTGGCACTGCGCCCATTGTGGGTTGGGGTGTGGGCAATCTGACGCTTCGCTCGACCGCGCACGATGCGCGTAGTGAGCGTTTGCCGCCATGGACGGCGGCCCGAAACGCAGTTTTGGGCGGTGCAAACGACCCGACTCATGCGAACCTCCAACGGTGTGGACTCATGTCGATCATACAATAGACCACCAACCGAATCCGTAGTAAATTCCCGTTGACCCCAGACAACGACATCGATCGGTCGTCATCACTTCGACCAGCGTGGCAAGGAAGACCCCCCACCATGAACATCGCGTGCATCTACTCCGTCGTCGACTACGTCTCGCGCGAAAAGCCGCTTGTGAATCAGGCCTGCATCTCGATGGGCATCGCGTCGATTGCCACCGTTCTCGAGAAGGCCGGCCACCGCGTCGAGACCGTGGTGTTCGCACCGATTACACCGGTCGAGGAGCACGTGCGCGAATTCATGGCGCGCCTGCAGCCGCGCCTGGTGTGCTTGAGCGCCGTCTCGACGCAGTTTCCGACGATGCTCGCGGTGGCGAAGGCCGTCAAGAAGACCGATCCGTCGGTGTTCGTCATTCTCGGTGGTCACCATGCTTCGCTCAATCCTGAGGCCACGATGGCGCATCGCGAGTTCGATGCAATCTGTGTCGGTGAAGGGGAACGCGCCGTCACTGCCCTGGCCGCTGCGCTGGCAGATGGTCAAGCCCATCCAACCGGCATCGCCAACCTCTGGATCCGCTCTACCGCGGCCGCCGATGGCATCGAGCGCAACCGGCCCGCCCCCTTCATCGAGGACCTCGCGACGATTCCCGCCATCAATCGTGAACTCTGGATTCCCCATGTGGCGCACACCAATCACATGCCGTCGATCCTGCTCGGACGCGGCTGCCCCAATCGGTGCACCTACTGCTCGAACCACGCAATGGCCAAGCTGACAACCGGGCGCTACGTGCGTCTGCGTCCGATTCCGCACATCCTCGACGAATTGCGGTCGGTCGCCGAGCGGTTCCCACAAGCCGACGTGGTCTACTTCGAGGTCGAGACGCTGGGTGTGAACGTCGATTGGGCGATCAAGTTCTGTGATGAACTCGCCGCCTTCAATGCGTCGCGCGCAACTCCCATGCGTTTCGGCTCCAATCTGGCCGTCGGCAAACACCTGATCGACAACGAGAAACTGCTCGATGCGTTCCAACGTGCCAACTTCACGTTCATGAATATTGGCCTCGAGAGCGGTTCTGAGCGGATCCGCAACGAGATCCTGCGGCGCCCGCGCTACACGAATGCCGAGATCATTGCGTATTGTGAGAAGCTGCGAGGTCGCGGCATCGATCTGAACCTGTTCGTGTTGATTGGCGTTCCCTCCGAAACGCTGGCGGACTGGTATGAGACCGTGTCGGTGATTCGTGCCTGCCGGCCGCAATTCTGCCTCAGTTCGATCTTTCACCCCTACCCTGGCACCGATCTGCATCAGTATGCGCTCGATCACGGTTTGTTGGCCGACGACCCGACCAGTGGTTCGGTCGAGCGCAAATCTTCACACCTGCGTCTCCCTGGATTCTCGCGCCGGCAGATCCAACGTGAATACATGATATTGCCGTGGCGCGTGTTCCATGATCGCTGGCCGAAACGCCGGGTGCTGGCGCAGATCGCCAAAAACGTGATCGGTCTCGACCCGCGGGTCGACGCATGTTGTCGCTATGTGTTCAACGCGAACCCCCTGTTGCAGGCGATCAAGAAGTCCCTGAGCGCCTACAAAGCGTAGATTTCCGGTTGAGTGGCGGGCCTGGCATTGCCCTGGTGTTTGCTGTCGGGTCGCTGGTATCATGATCAAACCAACTCTGCGCGCCGTACATCGTATTGAGGAGGGCGTCATCATGGTCCGATCGAGCACCCGAACCCTTGTTGTGGCCCTGGCCCTGCTGGCCGTAACGTTTATCGCCCCCGTCTTTGCCGTGTCTCCGAAGACCGATGCGTCGGTCCCCGAGATCAAGCTGGCCGACATCGAGAGCATTCGTCTGCTCAGCCCGAACAACCTGCCGATCAAGGTACTGGTCGTTGCCAGTTGGCAATCGCAGACGGTGAAATTCGTGGCCAATCTCGTGCGCATTGTTGCCAAGATCCACGAACTCGATGGCCTGCGTGGGGCCGACAGCTTCAAGGTCATGGTGTTCGGTGCCTTTCAGGAGACCTTTGATGTGCTCGAAAAGGAACTGGGCAAAGACACGATGAAGCGATTTGTCGAACAGGCACCGCTCAAGATCGACAGCGATGTTTGGATGCAGGACTGGGGCGAAATCGGCACGGTCAAGCTGCGCGGTGAGGAGAAGCCGCGTTTGCTCATTCTCGATGCCAATCGGTCGGCAGCCTCGATGATGTTCTATGAAGGTGGCCTGGTGGGGCCGGCCCTGACCAAGAGCTGGAACGCCTGCTATCTGAAGAATCCGAGCCAACAACCCCGCGGTGGTGACATGGGCGGCAACATCGAAGTGACGCCGTGCGATGTGCTCGTGGTTGGCAATACGATTACCCCTGAATTTCGCGAGCTGTTTGCGAAGTGCGGCTACCGCGACCGCATGATTGAGGTCGAGGCCGACTGGCTGACCGTCGGGCATTGCGATGAGTATCTGTCGATCGTGCCGAACGACAAGACCGGCGAAGGTTTCACGCTGGTCAAAGGCGATCCTGCGTTGGCACTGAAACTCGTCCTCGATGCCGATCGCGAAGAGATCGAGAACATTCAACTGAAAGAATATCGCGAGCAGATGCTGTTTCTATACGACTATCTGCACTCTGATCACGAGAGCGCAAAACGGTGGGTGTCTTTACTTCGTGCATACGAGCCGTATTCGGGTTACGCTGGCGGGCAGCGGTTTCCCCGGATAACCTTCGCGGGGGCGATGAACACCCCCGAGAAGTTCTCGAAAACGACCGCCGATCTGTTCATCCGTCAGAACCTGGCCCTGGCCGGTGTCATCGACCAAAACGTCGATAAGCTGTGCGACCGCATCAACCAGGTGCACCGCCTCGGTTCACGGGCGCACTCGATCATTTCGTTTCCGATGCTGTATGGCAAGAAGAACAACCGTTACCTCGGTTACCTGCCGGGCGTCATCAATCAGTTGATCCTGCGCAAGCACCTGGTGATCGCCGACCCGAAGATGAAGCTCTTCCGCGACTCGATTCGCGCGTCGGTGGCCCGGTTTGGCCTGACCCCGCATTTCATCGACGACACGCCTTATCACAAGCTCTGGGGCGACGTGCATTGCGCGACGAATGTGCTCCGTGATCCCGACCGCTATATCGTGCGGCCAAAACACCTCGGCAAATAGTTCCCCGTCGGCTTCAGAAACTCAGTGCGTCGGTCGATCAGGCCGGCGCACTGACGTTAACAGACTTGGCAATGATGGCCACGATGCGACGCACGGCTTCGTGCAGGGTGGCAAACTCGAGACGGTGGTTCACGCGGGTGGATGAGGGCCAGTCAGCCGGCCAGGGCAGGTGAACGAACCCGGTCGGCACCGACGCGCGACGCTGCTCGATGCAGTGCCGGGCCCGAAAGAAGACGTGATTGCACAGGTAGCCACCGGCATCGCGACTGAATGAAACCGGCACCGCATGCAATTCGAGGGCGGCGGCCATCTCGTCGAGCGGCAGGGTTGACCAGTAGGCGGCCGGTCCTGTCGGATCGATGACCCGGTCGATGCGCGTGTCCCCGTCGTTGTCGGGAGCCGGGGCATCATCGAGGTTGAGGGCGAGTCGCTCGAAACGCATCGTTTCACTCGTGGACGCCAGCCCGAGCATGAGGATCGCCGCGGGTTGCGTCTCGTCGATCAAACCGGGCAACTGAGCATCGATGGCGCGGTAGACGACGGGCAGCGTTCCGCCGACGACCTTCGCCCCGTAATGCATTTCACCGTCGAGCTGCGACGCGATCATGCCGCTCGGGTTCTCGGGATGACCGCCGAACGGTTCGAACCCGGTGATCAGGATCTTGCGCTGCGTTGGCGCGCCTTCGGGGTCTTCGTGAGCATTGCGGCGCCCACCGTCTTTCTGATAGCGCCGGGCCCGGCCACCGTCACTGACTTGCGGCGAAGACGATATTGCTCGTGTATTGCGTGACAAGGCTGCGGTCACCGCAAAATGTCGCGATTGCTCGATCCCACCGGGCCAGGCTCGCCGGCGGCCATCACCACCAAACCTTCCTGGCAAGGTGACTGGATGATCAGTTCGCAGGCAGGGGTGCCGGTGAACGCCAGTTTCGGGGCGATGACCTCGGCGTAGAAGGGGTTCTGGCGGTAGGGCGAGAACTGCGCGAGGTAGATCCAGGCCGGCACTGCCCCAGGACACCCGGGGTCATCGATCTTCAAGCGGATGCGCACGAACTGAAACACCTCGCCGCTCTTGACCAGCTTGAACCCGGGGTGCCACGGGATCGGCGGACTCGTGTAGTCGGGCACCAGCACCACCACCGGTTTTTCGAGCAGAATGTTGAGGGTGCCGGGATGGCACACGTTAACCTCGGGAAAACAGTCGGCAAACAGCGGCAACTGCTCGGCCAATGTGTCTTGCGCCTTGCCCTGCCCCTTCTGGATGGTGCCGCGAACGGTCGTGGTCATTGGCCTTCCTCCTGCTCAGAAACTCGGGTCGTTGTAGGCGCGGTTGATCTTGTAATCGACGGTGATCGTGAAGCGGGTCGCGTCGATCTCTTTGATCTGAAACAGGGCATAGTTGCCCAGCGCCGGGAAATACGCATCGAATACCTGGCCGACCTGCAGCGAATACGACGGATTGACCGCGCTGAGCGCAGCGCTCGTGTTCAGGTGGTAGCCGTCGGCCGAGCCGGTCGAATAGGTGGTCGCGCGCGAGATTGATAATGTATTGACAGCCTCGCGGAAGCGCACCAGGGCCGTTTGCTGATACGGCGAACCCAGACCGTTGGCTCCGTAGATCAGCATCTGCGGGCTGCTGGCGGTGCCGTCGTTGATGAAGTCGCTGGCCTCGACCTCGTTGAGCCCCGGGGTCAAGCCGAACTTGCGAAACACCTTGGTGCCGGTGGCAATGGCCGTGCCGGTGCCGTTGACCAGTTGATACTCGATGGGCATGCCGTAGAATACCCCGTCGAGCGAATCGATCCGCTTCACCCACACCCGGATGAACGTGTCGGCAGTGCGGCCGTAGGTCAGGCGTGCCCACAGACCGATGTTGATGTCGGTGCTCAAAATCCAGGAATACAGCCCCTGCGTCGGCGTGAACCGGACCAGATCAGCGTCGGAAACGAAACTGAGATTGCCGACCGAGCCCGTGGCCTGAACCATGCGCGAGTCGAGCAGCGGCTCGACGTGATAGCTGATGCCGCTGTTGCCGCGCTCGACCCGAAAATCGGCGCGCCCGTCGCCGTTGAGGTCATTGTTGCCCAGATTGAGATAGGCGAGTTGTGCCCCCGGCACGGCGATCGGATTCGAGGCAATCAGGGCAGCGAGGTTGGTGACGGTCGTCGTCAGGGTCTGCGTACCGAGAATGTCATTGGGTGTATTTACAGGGTCGACGACGAACAGTGTGTCGAGATACTGGGCCAGCCCGGTGATCTGGGCCGGATACGATGCGAGCAGGACCGCCGCCGTGCGCTGGGCCTGCGACAGGGCAGGCGTCGCCGCCAGCAGTGCCGCCGCCGTCGAGCGACTGTTGAGAACGATGCCGGTCGAGCCGCTCACCTGCGCCAACCACCGCAGTTTGCCGACCCTGATGTCGAGATTGTAGGTGCCGGCCTCGGGAACCCCGTCGATGCGGAAACTGAGCGTGGCCGGATCGACGGTCACGGGGTAAGCCACTCCGGTGTTGTTGATGAAGGCCTGGCGCGTGCCGGTGGTGAGGAACTTGTTGCGGACGACGCTGTCGGTGCTCGACGCCAGATCGATGCTGGCCAGCAACTGATGGTTCAGGGTGGCCGGCAGTTCGAGCGCACCGGTCAGCGTGGTTGTTGCCGTGATTGGCGTTCCGGTGGTGTTGGTTGACGATGATCCCCCGCCACCGCCGCCGCAACCGACTGCGGCCATGGTGCACAGCAGAACCACGAGAGTCAGCCAGCGAAGTGCTTGCATGTTGTCCTCCAGACTGCGAATCCAGTGCCGGCCGGGCCGCCCGCCTCGGCGTGCAACGTTCGTGCGATCAGGTCAGGTGCATTGTAGTACCACCATCCGTGCCCGTCAATCCGAGGCAACGTGCGCACTGGCGCGCTACCCATGCTGTCGTTTACAATCGACACCAGTCTGAAAGCGCGGCTTCGCGCCGCCAAAGGGGTCGGTCATGCTTCGACGCACGCTTGCTCTTGTCCTGCTCATGGTGTCTGTCTCGTTGCCCATCGCGGCGGCAGACTGGGAGACCGCGCTCGATCGCATGATCGCCCAGGTGGATCCCGCATCGGCCGAGGCCGATCTGCACATCGTATTGCAGGCATCCCCTGACTGGCGGGCTGTGGTTTCTCGTCTGGAGCGGGGGCGGTTTGAACCGCTGCCGAGCAAAGACGACTGCGTGATCGCCTCGTTAACCGGTAAGGACGGGATCGAACGACCATACGTCCTGTATGTGCCGCCCGCTTACGAGTCCGGTCGGCCATCGCCGCTGCTCGTGGTCTTGCACGGTGGCGTATCCCGCAAGGAACTGAAGACCGATCCACTCGAGCAGGCGCGCAAATCCGAGTGGATCGAACCGGCGAGAAAACACGGGTGGTTGGTGCTGTTCCCGTTCGGTCAGGCCGGGGCCACCTGGTGGGACGACGTCGGCATGGATAACATCCGGCGGCAGATCCGCATGGTGAAGAGCCGCTGCAACGTCGATGACGACCGCGTCTGGCTGGCGGGGTTCTCCGATGGTGCCTCGGCCGGCTTTTTGCATGGGATGGTCGCACCGTCTGATTTTGCGGCCATCGTCGCTTTGAACGGGCACCTCGGTGTCGGCAGTCTCGACGGCAATCTGCCGACCTATGCGCCGAATCTGGCGATGACCCCGGTCTATGCGGTTACCACCGATCGTGATTCGCTGTATCCGACGGCCCAGATGGGGCCGGTTCTCGAGATGGCGCGTCGGGCTGGTGGTGCCCTGACCTGTCGCGAGTTGCCGGGCGAACACAAATTCGACTACGCACCGACAGAAATACCGCGTATTGCAAACTTCCTGACCCGCCATCCGCGCGATCCGTTTCCGGCCCAGCTTTACTGGGAAGCCGGCGACCCGAAGTTCGGGCGCTGCCGCTGGTTCGTCATCGACGAAATTGTCATGGCGACTCCCGCCGCCTGGCACCAGGATTTCAATGCCACGCTGATCGACGATCGGGTCTCGATCGGCTTTGTTCCCGAGCCCGCTTCTGCAGGGGTCGGGGTCGGCAAGGTGATGGCCGACGGTTACGGAGCGTCTATTGGTCTGCAGACGGGAGACCTGCTGATTGCCGCGGCCGGACGCCCGGTGAAGGATGCCGACGAGCTCGACAAGATCAAGGCGACGGTCAAGCGTGGCGACGTTTTCCCGCTGAAAGTACAGCGTGCGAGCGCGACGATCGAGTTGCCGGGTCGCCTGCCGCCGCCGAAGTTGTACTACGTGTTCAAACGCGAAGCTCCATCTGCTGCGGCGCGCGTCGTGCGGTGCGGCAACCGTTTCACCATCGATGGGTCGTGCCTGGGCAAATGCCGGATCCGCATCCACCCCGAGATGGTCGACCTCGAGCGGCCCGTGCAGGTGTTGCGCGACGGCAGAGTGGTGTTCGACGCGCTGGTGAAACCCGATCTCGCGTTCATTCTGCGCAACTATCTTGCCGAGCGTGATCGGCGCCTGCTCGACGTCGCCGAAATCGGGATCGGGGCGAAGTGATGCGTGGTTTGCCCCATGTCTCGACGGAAATGCCGGAACGCCGCCGTGTGTCCACACGGTGTGATTGCTGACCCAGGGAGGTTATATGCTCGGTGCCATTGCCGGAGACATGATCGGTTCGCCCTATGAGCGCCACGCCCAGAAAGACGAAAACTTTCCGCTGTTTTCACGACATTCGTGTTTCACCGATGACAGTGTATTGACAGTCGCCACGGCCGACGCGTTGCTGAACGGACGGGGTTACGCCGAGGTCTACCGCGAGTATTATCGCGCGTTTCCGTATGCCGGGTTTGCCGGCAAGTTCGAAACCTGGGCGCGGTCGAACGATGCCGGTCCCTACCACAGCTTTGGCAATGGGTCGGCGATGCGGGTCAGTCCGGTGGCCTGGTTCCACAACGATCTCGACCGGGTGCTGGCGGAAGCGAAGAAGAGCGCCGAGGTGACGCACAACCACCCGGAAGGTATCAAGGGCGCGCAGGCCACGGCGGCGGCCATCTTTCTCGCGCGTCGCGCAACGCCCAAAGATGAGATCAGGCAATACATCATCAATACATTCGCCTACAACTTGAAACGCAGCGTTGCCGGCGTGCGCTTGAACTACCGCTTCGACGTGTCGTGCCAGGGCTCGGTGCCCGAAGCGATTCTCTGTTTTCTCGAAGCCGACAGTTACGAGGAATCGGTGCGCAAGGCCGTATCGCTCGGGGGTGATGCCGACACCCAGGGGTGTATTGCCGGAAGCATTGCTGAGGCCTATTTCGGTGGCGTTCCCAGCGATGTTGCTGCCAAGGTCTACGAACTGCTCGATCCCAAACTGGTCACTGTGACCCGGTCGTTTCATGAACGGTTCTGTCGGGTGACCATCGCGGGACAGAAAGGCTGATCGGATGCTGCGCCAACTCGATTTCACCATCCCCGAGCATCTCGAGGAACCCCTCGCCGGCCTCGCCGATCGCTTGGGCCTCAATTGGTTTGCCTCGCCGCAGATCGTCGATGTCGAAGGCGGCGACGAGGAGTCTTATCGGTCGACCGGGTTCACGGTCTTCTCGTTTCTGGTTAGTTCGATCGAACAGGACTCCGCCGCGATTGCCGCCGAGGTACAGCGTGTGGCCGCTGATCTCGGTTGCCCGGGGTTGGTGCCGCAGGTGCGCGATTACGCCGACAATGAAGACTGGATGCGGCGGTACCGCGAGAACTTCAAGCCGTTCTGGGTCAGCCCGCGCATCCTGATCGCGCCGCCGACGGCGGACGCGCAGTTCGATCCACCGCGGCCAGACGGGTCCACGGGGGCCGCCATGCGGCTCATCATCGAGCCGGGCATGGCCTTCGGCACCGGCACCCACGAGAGCACGCGGTTGTGTCTCCACTGGCTCGAGCAGATCGATCCGCGTGGAAGAAACTGGCTCGATCTCGGGGCGGGGTCCGGCATTTTGGCCATCTACCTGCTTTTGCGTGGCGCGGCAGCGGTCGAGGCCCTCGAGATCGATGGTCCGGCCATCGAGAACCTGCGCAAGAATGCCGCGTTCAACCATGTGGAGGCGGGGCTGCGCGTCGTCCACGGTGGACTCGAGAACTACGTCCCGACTGTGCCTGCCGACGGGCTCGTGGCCAACATTACATCGTCAATACTGCTCGACAACTTCGCCCGCATGGCCACCATGGTGAAACCGGGGAGCATCGGGGTGTTTGCCGGGGTGAACAACGCCAATGCCGATGCCGTGCGCGCCGCATTGAGCGGTGGGCATGGCTGGCGGAACCCGCGGGAGACGGTCGAGGCCGAGTGGCACGGCTTCATCGCCGAGACCACCCGGTGAAAAAAGAAAACCCCCGAACCGGCGGGCACCGGTTCGGGGGTTTCGTATGAGCTACTTCGAGTTGCTCTGGCGGAGCAAGGTGATGTAGCGATTGTAGGCTTCGCGGTAGTCGGTCAGAGCTTTCTGGCTCTCGTCCTTCCGCATATTGTTGCGCAGCTCTTCATCGGGATTCTCGGAACCACCGATGGCGGTAATCGTGCTGATGTACTTGTTGTAGGCCGCGATATAATCGCTGTGCGCGGTCTTCAACGCATCACCAGCTTCAACCGGAGCAGCGGTCACAGTGCCTGCACCCGTGTTGGCCGTGGTGCTCGGAGCCTGAACGTTCGCGCCCACCGGAATCTCAGTGGTGGCCGGATTGGTCGAGCTCGGCGGCACTTCGTTGGTGGTCGGGATGACATCGGGATTGACCACGATTTCGCCGGGGATACCAACGTTCGGGGTCTGGCCGACGGTCGGCAGGCCACTACCATTGCTGATGGACTGGTTCTGGCGTTTGTACTTCTTCCACAGGAAGTAACCAATCACCGCGGCGCCGATGATCACAAGGGCCGGCACAAACAACGGGCTGCCGATGATACCGGTGAAGAACCCGGCGATCCCCGAGAACATCGAACCGATCGCGCCACCGATGGCACCCAGGGTACCAGTGACGAAACCGCCGGCGGCAACCAGACCGCCCCAGATGGTGGAACCGATTCCGGCAATACCAGCGCCGATACCGCTAACGGCAGCACCGATACCACCCGTCGAAATAGCACCACCCGCGACACCGATCATTGCAGCGACGTGAGGGGCAGCAAGATACGCACCTGCACCAACGGCCACGGCCGCAAGAGCCGACCGAACCGGATGAGCCTTGACAGTGTCCTTGATCTTCGTGAACAGACCGGCTTCAGCTTTGCTGGGGAAGAACGCCGGGCTGACCAGGAGCATCAGGACGCTCAAGGTTGTCGCCACTGCCTTCATGAACTTGCGATTCAACCTCATATTCCATTCCTCCTTTGAAACAGACGACTGATGAGTTGAGAACTGAACGAGCCGAACGCACCTCCTTGGGAACGCTACCTTGGGTTGGGCTTCGGGTATGAAGAAGGCCCCCACCTCGGGCAAAGTGGGGGCCCAGCTTCCATTCGTTACTACTGCTCGCCGTGTTGCTCGTCGTCTCTGCACCAGTGTACGAGCCGATTATGCAACTTGGCTTTCTAAGCGGGTCCCGTTATGTTTTTCAAGGAGCCTTTGGATTTATTGACCCCATTATAAGTACGGGACCCGGGGGGGTGTCAAGAAAACCGGAATTACTTCGCCAACCCCATGCGCATGGTCAGGTTCATGCGGGTGTCGATCTTTTCTTTCTTGCCGCCGCCGAGGTCGTTCGTCATGACCATAACCATGTTCGACACGACTTCGTTCTTGACCATGATGCCTTCTTTGTACGCGAACCAGATCTTGCCATCGGCCTCGACATTGAGGTTGATGCTGCCCTGGTCACCCTGATTGGTGGTAACGCGGCTCTGCAGCTTCACGCACTCTTTGCCGTCGACGGTCTCGAAGCCCTGAATGGTGTACTTGACTTCGAGCGGGATCGGCAGTTGGGGATTCGGGTTGATCGTGGTCGACCAACTGTCACCGACGCCCACCGGCTTCTCGGGGAACTTGATCTGCATCTGCTGGAAGTTGGTCGACTGATCGGCACCCTCGGAGCTGAGGACTTCGCCATTCTTGGCCATCTTGACCTTGATCACCTGGCCGGTCGCCGGCAACTGGGTCGGGACCTTGTTAACGGTGATGGTACCGTCGAGGATGGTGGTGGTGATGTCGAGCTTGCCCTCGGGATCAACGCCGGTAACCTTCTGCTCGAGGGTCATCGCGGTCTCGAGGTCGGTCTTCTGGGCGCGGTCCATGGCGGTCACGGTGGTGACACCATTGATGGCCAGCTTGTATTTGGCGGTGGTACCGGGCTTGGGAGCGTACTGCAACAGGACCTTTTCCTGGGCCATGGCAGCAAAACTGATCGACAGAAGGAACAAAACCCCCATGATGACGGCTACGGACTTTCGAGAGAACATTTGGCGACGATCTCCTTTCGTGTCACGATCGTTGAATCTGACCGCTTGTTGAGCTCTTCTCCATCATCTCGATCGGGTACAACGCTGATCTAGAGCGGACAAGGCACAATTAGTGTGAAACCATAGCATAGGCGCCAGGGTGAGTCAAGCATCTTTATGAGGGGGCAAACGGCACGATCCACCTGCGGGTGGCGTTGTCTGGTGCTTGCGAGCGGTGAAGGCATGCAATATAATGTCGAGAATTCTGCAGCGCCGCGAGAACACCATCTGTCACCCATCAACGAACTGAATCACAACTACTTCGAAGACGTGCTCTTCGAAAAGCGGGTGTGGACTGCGTCCGCCAATATCTCCAATTATGCGATGGTGTTTACCGCGCCGTGGTTGGGGCACCATGACAAGCTGGGGCGACGCTCCTTTCGCCATTTGCTGGTAACGCTTTCCGAAAGCGAAATCATCCCGAAATACCTGATTTTCTGGAATCGTGCGGTGCGCATCTGCGTCGAGGGCAGTCGGTACCTGCCGATTCTCAACCAGATCGAAAAGGCCGGGGTACGTATTCTCGTGTCAGCCCACGCGCTCGAGGTGTTCAAGATGAAGGCGAAGTTGCGGGTTGGCCGCCTCGCCAACAACTTCGATTTTCTCGAAGCCATCAATAAGGTGCAGAAGGTCGTTTCGTTCTGAGTCCTGAAGGGTCGTGTGTGTTGACCCTCGTTTCGTCGGGTGGCACCGATCGCGGAGCCGTTGCCTCTCTGTAAATCTTGATTGCCAGCGGCATTGCGTTGATCGGCGAGGCCGGTGCGGATCCATTGCGTTTCACCGCTTGACTTCCGCTGGTGGGTACGATATCATCTCATCCAGTCAAGGGCGGTTAGCTCAGTGGCAGAGCACCTGCCTTACACGCAGGCTGTCGGCGGTTCGATCCCGTCATCGCCCACTTGACGAAGCACCTGGGGCTGTAGTTCAGTCGGTTAGAACGTCTGCCTGTCACGCAGAAGGCCGCGAGTTCGAGTCTCGTCAGCCCCGCTGTTAGTTGTCTGAATGGCCAGGTAGCTCAGTTGGTAGAGCAACGGACTGAAAATCCGTGTGTGGTCGGTTCAATTCCGACCCTGGCCACTTTTTCATGGCTCGGCGACATAGCCAAGTGGTAAGGCAACGGTCTGCAAAACCGTCACTCATCGGTTCAAATCCGATTGTCGCCTCTGTTGGCGGTCAGTCCGTCCGAAACCGAGACCCAGAGCAGACTTTCTGGGTCTCGGTTTCGTTTAACGAGGTTGAGTTTCGCGCTTCCCATCATGGTTTGTGGGCCATCATCTCGATTGCCTGTCATTAAAACCAACCGGTAATCCCGTCTCAACCCTTTGTCTTCAACTCCAGCACATCCCGTACGCACCGATTAACATCGGCCACGATCTCCGATCCCGAGAACCGGAACACGCGGAACCCATTGATCTGCAATACCCTGTCTTGCTGTTTGTCGCGGATGATGCGTTCCTTGGTAGCGTGAAACTCGAACCCATCGCAGTAGATGATCAATTTGAGCTCCTCGACCAAGAAGTCTGGTCGGGTGAACAACTTCTCGTCGATCAAGCTCTGTGGTTGGGGCGTGAAAACAATGCCGCACCGGGTCATTTCGGCTGCCAGCATTTCCTCGATCGGGGAGCCCGGCGCTTCTGAGTGCGGGGTTTCATACCTGCGGTGATGCCGCTCTTTTCGTTGTTCTTTACCGAGGTCGGTGTCGGCTCTCGTCTCGGGAATGCCCCGGACAATGGGTTTCCCCAACGAGTCAACGAAGTACTTTCGCAATACAGCCAGCAGAGCATGCTTCGCCCCAATCTTGTCTCCGTATGACGGTGGAATGATGAAGCTGACCACATCGCGACAGTTCACGGTGATCCGTAGGCGAAACTCGGCGCCGGCATCGGGCGTCAGGTCGTTGGCGTCTTGAGCCTGGTATAGGCAGCGTTCTATCGTGTCTTCGCCGATCTCTTGCACGCAAACGAGCTTGTGGCCAGTGAGAGGAAAGATCTCGGCCGACAACTTCTGCATCGACTGAGGATTCCGGTGTTCCGGCCTGATCTGCATGTTGATGTAGGCATGGTGGTTCTCGGTCTCGAATCTGCAGGTATGCAGCGGCGGGATTGCCTTCGCGCCCCTGCGGTCCCATTCGGCAGTATGTCCGAAGGCCTCATGGTCGTCACGGTTGTATCGAGGTGGGCGGCGGCGGTAGGTCATGATCCGGCCTTTCTGGCGATGCCGGCGGTGACGTGGGCGATATGCGATTGCATATGGCCGTTCACGAAACCCTCGTCCACAACGCCACTTCCCCATCCATCGACGTTTGCGTCAACGTGTTTCCCTGAATAGCAACTGAGTTCGTGAAGGTTCCCTCGCTGGACGTCGAGACCATCCTGCCGTTCGAGATGAACCACGAAGCGTATGTGACGACACCCGTGGTCTCCTTCGTCTGGTAATAGGTCATTTGGGTCGAGGTGTATCGGGAGTAGTCGACGCTCATCCCCAAACCATCTGCGTTGAAGGTGATCGTCGTAATCTGGCCCAGGGAATTGGGGACGACCTGTCGCAGTTGGCCAGTCAGGCTGAATGTAATGTATGACATTTTCCACGTGCCAATCAGTTGGGCGGTGAGCAGTTGATCAGCGGTCAATGCGACCCCGGTCCCTGTGCCGGTTCCAGTCCCCGATCCAGAACCCGTGCCCGTTCCAACCCCGGTCCCAGAACCTGTCCCAATACCTGTGCTCGACAACGCCGCAAGTATCACCGGCAGGTTCGCGTCGACATCCGAATACGCCGAACTTGGAGATCTCCCCTGCAGCACCGAGGTTCTTGCCCGAATTGCCGCGACAAGGCCAGTCCGCACCTGTGTCAGATAGCCAGCACTCGATACGATCTTTTCGAGGGCATATCCTACAAGATCCCCTTGAAAAGCACTGCTCTCCGGGTTCACGACGATGGCGTTCGAACCTGCCACCAAGTCGGCACCACCACGAAACCGCGAATACGTAGAGATCGTCCCGCCGTTCACGACGACCCTGGCCAGCGTAGGTCTGATGGGCAGATTGCTGAACGATGCTGTGGCCACGCCGTCGATCGACACAGGCATAGTCGTGGCAACGGTTGTCATTGCAGGGGGAACGGCGGCGTAGTCGAATGTAACGAGAACTGCTGTTACGGTTGGTGGTGTTGAGCCGCTGGACGTAACGACGCTGGGGCGACCATCGAATCCGTCGAGGCGAACCGACAGTAGCACTCTCGCGCCGGTGGTCGGTGCCAGTGTGCTGATTGTCGAACCTGTTGTCACCGTCAACGGGTTGCTGTCCCGAGTGGCGCATCCGACCACGAAAAGAGCGACCGATACCCACAGGATGAAGACAACAACGCCCGCCAAGTTCGGGTGTGCTGGTGCTTTCATGTCGATCCTCCGCCTTGGTTCTCGGTCACAATTATCCCGGCCCAATCCTATGCCAGGCCTCACGGAATTGACCTACATCATATTGCTTTGGCTGAAGCCAGTAACTCCTCACTCCGTTCTTCACACCTTCATGGACACGCTTCCTTACCTCTTTGGGCCTCAGGATGAACGCAGCAGGTTCGCCGGCCAGGTTGTTCACGATCACCCAGAAGTCGCCCATGATCTTGTCGAGGTCTTTGCCCAGCGGCACCGGATTCCGTTTCCTCAACGCTTTTACCTGGATCGCCACGTAACGCGAGGCGTCCTGGCTGTAGGCAATGATATCGATGCCCCTGGCGTTCCTTGAGGTGGGCAGAACGTTCCAGCCCATCCGTGAAAGCTTGTAGCAGACGTAGTACAAGCCGACGTTGCCGGTGATCTGGGTGCGGTGTTTGGCCGGGGCTGCATTCAAGCTCATCTGGCGTCCTCTCCTTCGTCTAGTTCGATGGTATCACGAATGAAAACGCGGTTTCCATCCGCACATGCACGTGCATTCGCCTCATGGAGCGAGTGACGACGCAACATCAATTTATGATCTGCCAACGAGCAACATTCGATGTGCCCATCGGATGGTGAAAGCGTCCAGCGCCACGTCAAATGCCCCTGTGTTCTCGAAACAGGTGAATTCCGACGATTGCATGGGGCCAATGGGATGCGTATCGATGGCCATCGACGTATGTATCTCGTATGATGGCCTGCAATCATGCAAAGGACAACTGTGAAATGACAACACAAACTGTGTGGGGGATCCATGGCGGACGTGTGGGTGACGCCGACGGCTTGTTCATGACAAAGCCCTGTGTCGCTTTGGGCTGGGCTGAGCTCGGGGACCTCTCCTCAATTGGCAAGTCCAGGGACGCATTCAAAGAGGCCATCAAAAAAGCATACGCGGCTGTCAAAAAAGGGGCGATAGCAAACTACGCGGGCCAACTCTATCGCTTTGTTCATGAAATGAAGGTGGGAGACTTGGTTATCTATCCCAGAAGGCATGATCGGACGGTCAACGTTGCAAAGGTCGTTGGTGGCTACGAGTTTTCGACTGAGTTGGTTCCAAGATATCCAAATCGAAGGAAAGTCCAGTGGTTGAGGGCGATCCCGAGGACTGCGTTTTCTCAAGGGGCCCTTTTTGAGATGGGTTCGGCGATGTCGTTTTTTCAGATAAGAAACTATGCAGACGAGATTTACAAGCGCATGGACTCCAAGGAAAAACCAGACATCGTGGATCCTGACGTTGACGAGACGATTGCGCCAGTGGCGGCAGAGATCGAGGAAACGACGCGTGATTTCATTCTGAAACAACTCTCTCAGGAGCTGAAGGGGCATCCATTCTCTGAGTTTGTCGCCCACATTCTCGGGTTAATGGGCTACCACACGAGGGTTTCTCCCGAAGGACCAGATGGTGGCGTTGACATCATCGCACACACGGACGAACTTGGCTTTGTTCCGCCAATTGTGAAGGTGCAGGTTAAGAGCAATGACGGAACGATTGGGGATCCAGCCGTTTCCGCGTTGTACGGCAAAGTCGCCTCAACAGAGTATGGCCTGCTCGTTTCGCTCAGCACGTTCAGCAGCCAGGCAAGAGCTTTTGCCAGAAGCAAGAGCAACCTGCGCTTGGTTGACGGGCAGGAACTGGTCGACCTGGTGCTCAGATACTATGACAAGATGGATTCAGCGTATAAGAGCATCATTCCTCTGAAGAAGGTGTTTGTTCCTCAACCGGCAGAAGATCTTGAGTAGGGTCAAGTAGTGGCCCAAACCTGCTGCACGGTTGCCGATGACTATGCGGCTCTGTTGCAGCAAGGCGGGGCATCTAGGCATTGGACCGGATAGCGGCGCACATCACGCCGATTGCTCTCGCCAGCGACGCGCCGCGCACCTACCTGTCGCCGCTCAAGGCCGGCGAAGTGCAGCGATTCGCTGAATTCCAGTTGAAGATCTTGCGTGGCCCGAAAGTTGCTTGGCTGGGTGGTGACGACGAGAGAACGCAACGGAGGGACCATGCGAACGAGTAACGATTTCGTCCACCTTCACGTTCACAGCGAGCACAGCATGGGCGACAGCACCGCAAGAGTCGGCCAACTTGCCGATGCGGCCGCATCAATGGGAATGTCCGCTCTGGCTCTGACCGACCATGACACGCTCCAAGGGTCGGTGGCTTTCCACGTTGCCTCCAAGAAACGCGGAATCAAACCGATTCATGGCATTGAGCTGACGGTTGGCAGCGAACGGAGTGAGGCGTGCCCCCCGATCAGCGTGACACACATTGTATTGCTGGCCGAGAATTCGACTGGTTACCAAAACCTGATTGCGCTGGTGACCCGGGCCCATCGCGGTTCCTTGTCGAGACCGCATGTCGAGTTCGAGTTCCTGGCGCAACATTGTCGCGGATTGGTTGGGCTTAGCGCATGTTTGTGGGGAGAGATTCCAGGTCTTCTCCTGCGAGGAATGCAGAAAGATGCTGAGGTTGCGCTCGAAAAATGGACCCGCCTGTTCGGGCGCGACCGATTCTTTATCGAGCTCCAGAACCATGGTATTCCTGAGCAACGAGGTCTGATGCCGCAACTCCTAGGGCTCGCCAGGCGCCTCCGGGTCGGCGTCGTGGCCACCAACGACGTGCACTATGTGACAAGGGAGCATGCCCGCGCCCACGAAATCTTGCTGGCAGGCGTGACAGGAGCGACCATCGACGACCCCACCCGAGTTCACTTCCCCACCGATGAGTTCTGGTTGAAGTCTGGCAAGGAAATGGCTGCAACATTCTGCGACATCCCGGAAGCATTGGCCAACTCACGACGCGTTGCAGATCTGTGCTCTGTCGACCTCGATCTGGGAACGCTCACGCTACCCAAGCTGCGCTTTGACAACGACCTACTCAGCGAGTTGGCCGAGCGTTGCCGTGCTGGTCTGAGTCTGCGCGGCCTTGGCCACACGCACCTTCGCCTGCTCGAAACCGAACTGCGTGCCATCGACGACCTCGGCCTTACAGAGTATTTCATTCTTGGTGCGAAGATTTTGGACGTCGCTAAAGCAATGGATATCGCGGTGCTCCCTCCTCACCGATCGGCGGGATCATGCCTGGTTGGTTTCGTCCTCGGGCTGACTGCGGACTGTTCCGCTGGTCGAGGCCCTGGGACCGGCACGTTTCTTGACCGCAAACGGCTTGTGGTCCCATCCTTGGATCTCGACGTGGACGCCAGCAGGCGGGATGAACTCGTCGATCGGATTATCAGTGCGATCGGTGGGGAGTATGCCGTTCGTGCCGGCCTGATCCTGAGGCGGAGCAGATCGTCGGCTCTGGTCCTCACAGGGCGCGTGCTGGGGCTTCCGAGAGCCGTAATCCAAGGGGTTGCAGAGAGTAATACGGAAGAGCCTGAGGGCGAGAAGAAGGCGGCTCAGGCCGTTCGGTCCGGGTGCGGTAGCGCTGCGTCAGAGACACTGTCCGAATGGCAGCGGGCGACCGCAGAATTAGTCGGTCTTCCGTGTGCGACGCGCGCCCACCCTTCGGCGGTTGTGGCAGGAAGAAGACTCTTGGCGGGTTTGTCGGCCCTTCGCCAAAGCTAAGTCGGTCGCTCGTTCACCGAGCTGGATGTCACCGCATGTGAACAAATGGGCCTTCTGCGACTGAACCTTCAGTCGCGGAGGTTTTCGGGGACGAACTCCTAGACTATGACAGGGTGGGCAGAAACTGCGGCAACACATCAAAATATGCTCTCGGCAACCGTGGTGTTATTCTGTGATAACACTCTTGACCAGGAGCATCTCAATGGCACCACGCGATCGGATACTCGCAATCAGTCCTGACGCAGAGGGGCTAATCGCCGCTGCGATGGTTTACGTTCCGACCGACAAGATCGTGAACGTCGGCAGCAAAGCAATCTTGGAGGTTCTGCCTGAGTGGTGCAAGAAACCGCCTGCTCGCGAGATCGTGATTTTTCTGAAAGATGTGCGCCGGATCGACGAGTCACGGCGTCTATTGAAGAACCTGGCAAGGAAGGCGGATGTCACGTGGGTTGGGTCGGACAAGTATGGCAGGCTGAACGCCTCGTTTTTCAAGGGGATTGGTGTGCGCAATTCCATTGCTCCGGATCTGGTCACCGCCGGGGAAAGGCTATTCAGACCAGGTTCCGCGTGGACGCCTGTGTGCAAGGCATTCGCCAGTAATCAAGAGGCCTTGTTCATGATCCTCAACTACCTGGCTGATCGATGTCTAATGCAGTTTGAATCTCCGTCGCTGATGCGTGATGCAGTTGAGACAGTAAGGCGTTTGGCGGGAAGCGATCAGTTTCAGAAACAGATCGGCCCTACGCTCCAACAGGCGGTGGCACACTATCATGAGGCGGGCCTGCCATTCCTTGCAGGCTGCACTCCGGCCATCAACCGCCTCAAGAGCGAAGTCGCTTCAGTAGCGTCAAGCGACCTGTCGGTGATGTTGATCGGGGAAACGGGTACGGGCAAGGAAGCCGCGGCGTTCTTTCTGCACGACTTCAGTCGGCGTCGCGGCAAGAAGTTCGTTGCGATCAACTGTGCTGGTCTACAGGAGCAGATCCTGCGATCCGAGCTGTTCGGGCATGTGCAGGGTGCATTTACCGGGGCGCACTCCACAACCAAAGGGTTAATCGGCGAGGCGAACGGTGGAACGCTGTTCCTCGACGAGTTGCCGGACATGCCCCCAGCCGTGCAGGCGGATTTGCTGCGTTTTCTGCAAACACGCAGATACCGCCAGGTGGGTGGGACTGATGAGAAGCAAGCGGATGTTCGCATCATCGCTGCTGGCCAGCCTCGCATGCAGAATATGCTGCACGACGGTACGCTTCGTCGCGATCTCTATTTTCGAATCGCCGACGTCGTAATCCGCACCCCGGCCCTGCGCGATGTGCCCGATGACATCATTCGTGTCATAAGACATGTAGTGTTTCGTAAATACATCCGCGAGGGACAACGCCATA
The DNA here is from genome assembly GCA_964483805.1 of uncultured bacterium. GTDB lineage: Bacteria > Muiribacteriota > Ozemobacteria > Ozemobacterales > Ozemobacteraceae > CAZADH01. Next base: position 19,834 of record CAZADH010000003.1, on the reverse strand, counting down.
TCACCGTCGATGAGGCATTGAGCTTCTTCACTCGGAATCTCGATGTTCTCAAGGGCTACTCGTGGCCCGGCAACTTTCGTGAACTTGTGTCGGTTGTGAAGGTCCACCTGCAATTGGGCAAGAGCAGAGACGTCATCGATGAGCTTCGTGAACGAATGCAGGACGCCAAACGCACTTCCTGCGGAACGGATCCGTCCCGACAAGGGGCTTCAGGCCGGTCAGAGCCACGGGCCGGCACTGCGCTTGCAACGAACTGTCCGTCGGGCACGGTGGATGAGGCGATCAACCAACTTGTTGCGACCTTGCCGGAACCTGCCACGTGTGATGCCGTCATGCGAAAGTATGTAGGTGCTGTCCGGAAGCGGTGGAGTCATGTTCCGATCAAGACGCTTGCAAAGACACTGGATGTGGCGGAGAACACCTTGCGAAAACGTTTGGCGAACGAGTAGGCCGATCAACGCCCAAAGTATGACTGAACGGAGGGCCATCATGCCTGAGTATCATTTCGTGTTCGGAAACGAGGGGGATTACGAGGTTGTTGTGAAGACCAACCGGAAGGGGTCATCTGTTCCTGCGCGGCGTGCCTCTGCGAACGATCTGTTGCGCCTCATCGACGCTGACAGCGGCCGATTCGTTGAGCGGATGACCTTTGACGAGTGGCCTGGAAAGATCGAGAAGATCGAGATTCTTCCAGGTGAACGGCGGGTTGTCATCAAAGTGGCGCTGGAGTGAACCCTTGTTCTGCGCGACGGATCGCCATGTGCGAATTTCGTTGGCACCTTCAACATAGGAGAGGAGGGTCGGATGAGCAAACATCCAATGATCTCGGTTCTGGGCGACGGCCAACTGGTGCCAGGTTTCAAAAACATGATTCTCGTGGTGGGGAGAGAAGCGAATTTCTTGGGCGAAGGCGGCCCGGACATTGGCCCCTACGATCTTAAAGGCACACCAAGGTGCGGGTTCTGGAACACAGCGCACAAGTTGATCGGCGAACTGCTTGATCCCAAGTTGTCTACCCGAGAGTTGAAGGCTCGGTTACTTGGCAACGGCCCTGGCAACGAGCGTAGCCCGATTGCCTTTGCAGACATCTCTCCGATACCGCTCCGCATGGAACGACAAGACAAAGACGAGATACGGTCGAGCATTCCGGAGAAGATCCGGGCCCATGTTGACGCGTTGGCCGCCCATCCATTTGTGAAGACCCGGGTTGGTGTTGTCATCATCGGCAGTGGTTACAAGAAGGAACTTGCTGAGGGCGAAAACCGCTTAATGGATAGGATTCGTTCTCTCGACATCAAGGTTGTTCACACTCGCTTCCTGTATCCAACTAATTGGCCGAGAATCATCCAGGAACTGCAGTCCATCGATGCCGCCGTCGTCGCCGACGTGCGCCGGCTCATGCTGCCGTTCCTGAAGTAAGGCAAAGCACGATTCTCCGTTGATTACCCATCTCTCGCCGGCAATCGGTAATGTTTGTGGATCTGCTACCGAAGCCATCAGGCACCACCCTGCCTGCTCCGGATTACCTGGATTACCTGTTTTCGGCAGGCACACACCCACCTATACGTATTATGTCGCACGTGGTCGGGGGGGGGGGCGGAGAGAGCGCCCATACGTATAGGGTATGTATGAAAGAAATAGGTAACCCAGGTAATCTATCTTCTTATGGTTGTTGCGTTCCGTCTGTTCATAGGTCCCCCAATGGGGTCAATGACGGTTACCTGTTTGTAGATTCACCAGGTAACCGGAGGCAACCCCAGGTGACTGGCGCTGACGTTGGCGCCCTGGTGACGTGGTATTCCGTGGGAATAATGTCCCGAGTGGCAGTATGCATGTGCATACAATCCCCTGTCGGCGAATCTGTCTCGGTGGTCCGAGCACCCCGCCGCCGTCTTATGATATCGTGGTGCCAGAACCCCATTAGTTACCCCCGGTAACTTCACTCAACCCGGAGACCGACCATGAAACAGAGGATCCTCACGATCGCCCTCGTGGGCGTATGTATTGTCTTTGTGCTCGTGCTGGCGGGGTGTTTGCCCCAGGAGTCCACTGGGGTATCTTTTTCGGATTCTCCCGGTCAAATCCAGGGTTTGGTAACGAGTCCTGTTAACGTTGGGCATGCGGCGTTGAGGTTTTCTCTCAAGGTTGATTCATACAATGGGCGAGCGTCCCTTCAGGTTGCGACGACCACGACAAACCCGACCGTGACCTTTGTAATCACGTCTGTTCAACCGGGCAACATGGCCACACCGACAATCGTGGCTTCGCAAACGGTCTCGGTCACGAATGGTGTTGTCGAGGCCACGTTCCAGATCTTGGCACTGCCGACAATCGCCTCCATCCGTGTCGAGGGTGGGCAAATTGCAGGCCAATCAGATTTTCATGGCATTGCCGATGTCGTTGCCAACCCGGTTTTGTTCGCAAAGGTTCGCATGGGTGCCTGTGGCCAGTTGTTTCCGCTCATTTCCCGAGTTGATAGAGCCAGTTCGGCCGCCGTCGAAAGCCTGCTCAGTTTGTGGCAGACTGATGGTGTCCCGTTCTCGACTGTGGTGACTGAGACGCCAACGGTCGTGCAAGAAATCAGCGCTTCCACGGGCACGCAGACCGTTACGGTTACTGCTGCATCACCGCTGACCGGGCTCAAGATTGACATTCCCGCCGGTGCGTTTTCGACGCCGACCCAGCTCCAGGTCAGTTGTGCAAGCGTCAGTTCGCTGTCTCTGCCGATAAGCACTGGACGACCAGTGGCCCCTGCTATTGTCGTTCAATCAACCGGTGTTCCGAGTAGTGGTCCCGTCTCAATCACCGTACCGACAACCGCCCGTCAGGATGAGATTGCGCTTGCGGTCCAGACCGACCCGACGACGGGGGCCGTCACGGTGCTGCCTGTGACCGGCTATTCAAACGGACAGCTCACATTTTCCACGCAGGTCAACTCGTCGACCTCTCCGAGTCGACGTGGGTTGGTGACGATTCTCCCCACGATTCTCCCGATCGCGGTGATCGCGTTTCCGATCGCTGACGTCATCTCGCCCGACGTCGACACGGGATTTCGGCCACAGCGTGACGGATGGCGAACTGAGAATTGCGGTTCGAGTCTGTCGCAAGGTGGTATCTGCACGGGCATGACGCTCGGTGCCGCTTGGTACTACGAGAGATATGGGAGAGGCGGGCAGTCCCTCTACAACTTCTGGACCAACGGCACGACGGTTTGGAACTCGGATTCCACCAAGGTGGCCTGGCAGGATGACGCCCAAACAATCAGGTTTTGCTCGCGCCTCCAGAAATCATCGTCTGTGCACGGCACGGGTTTCGATCTGAATCATACGATTACCTTTGCTGCTATGAAAGCAGCCTTGCGGGTGACGAAGGCACCCCTGTTCCTCGGGGTAGCGGATGCGCAGGGGGGTCACGGACACGCGCTGCTTGTTTATCGCGCGAACGGGTCAACCATCTGGTTCTACGACCCGAATTACCCTGGCATTGAGCGGTCTACCACGTTCACCAACGGACAGATCCAACCTGTCGAGATGCGACTGAATCCGAGTCAAGGACAGATGCCCGTGATGTTCACAAGGTTCACGTTGGTAGCAAAGGCATCGCTAATCGACTGGAACTCAATCGGCGATGTCTTTGATAATGTGGCTCGGGGTGGTCTCGTCGGACACCCTGATCTCGACTTCAAGACGGTCTCGAATGGCCAGGTGACGCCCCTTGACGGACTCGCGACCAGTTCGACGACCATTCGCATTGGGGTTCCCGCTCTTTCGGTAGGGGCGGGTTCCCCCGAATATTACTTCTACTCCTACTGTGACTCCACAAGCCACGGGCACGATTTTCTGAACATCGATTCTTCGGTGCAGATGCGGAGTGCAGACTTCGACATCAGCTGGATTCCCGTCGGCATGACCAAGACTGTTGGATTCTGTGTGATGACGAATGTCGCAGACAATGTATGGCTGGGGTATAAGGAAGTGAAGGTAACCCGTCTGTCGGCGCAGGCAGGCACGGGAACTAACGGTGGCACGGACATTGGCGTGACGGATGGCCTCGTCGCTCATTATCCACTGGATGGCAACGCGAATGATGCATCAGGGCTTGGGCGTGACGGAGTTGCAGTGAACACGACACCTGCGATCGACCGTTGGGGCAGAGTCAATTCCGCCTTTTCGTTTGATGGTGTAACAAGCAGGGTGGCCTTCCTGCCATCATCAATGGCTTCACGGCAGGAACCATCTCAATGTGGTTCCAACCGACCAGTTGGATTCGGACGGCCACGCAAGGTCTTCACGTGTTTTCTGGCATCACAAGCACGGGTGATCTCCTCAGTATTGGTGCGTTCGGCGGGAATACTCTGATGTTCGGGGTCTACGCGCCACCTCCATTGGGGTGGAGATGGGCCGACACTGGCAGGGTACCTACGGTGGAACGCTGGTTTCACGTTGTCGGGACGTGGGGTTCACAGGGGATGGCAACTTACTTGGACGGGGTTCTCATCGCCAGCAATTCCTATACAGGAAGCATGCTTACAGCCCCAGCCCTGACGGGGATGCGTCTTGGTTCCTCGTTCTATGCAGGAACTAACTTTCAGGGAGAGATTGATGATGTCAGCGTCTTCAACCGTCAACTTACTCCTTCGGAGATTGCGAAACTGGCTGGAGTGAGTGTAGCTGATCTCGGAGGCGGAGCTTCGATGGCTTTCGTTCAAATTCCAGCGAGCACGTTCACGATGGGGAGCCCAGCGGACGAGTCAAATCGGTCAAGCTCCGAAGGGCCGCAACATCAGGTGTCTATCAGTCGGGCCTTCCTGATGGCGACGACTGAAGTGACCCAGGCGCAGTACAAAGCGGTGACAGAGGTCAATCCATCGTATTTCACGGGTGATCTGTCTCGCCCTGTTGAGCAGGTTTCGTGGTTCGACGCAGTTAATTTCTGCAATGCATTGAGCGTGCGCCTTGGCTGTGTTCCTGCCTACCGAAACCAGGCCGGCGCCACTTCCATTGCCGTTGGTGACGTTGTGACGTGCGACTGGGATGCGAACGGTTATCGTTTGCCAACCGAAGCTGAGTGGGAGGGCTCGTATCGCGGGAACTCAACCACTGCCTATTTCTGGGGCGGTTCAATAGATGGTGCCTACTGCTGGTATTCGACCAATAGTGGCGCGACCACGCACGTGCCCGGGACGTCCCGCCCAAACTCGAATCGCCTCTACGACATGGCTGGAAACGTGTGGGAGTGGTGCTGGGATTGGTACGCGACGCAATACGAGAGCGGCAGTGCAGCCGATCCCCGTGGCCCATCGTCCGGCAGTGGCCGGGTCTACAGGGGAGGCAGCATCGACAACGGTGCCGAATACTGCCGGGCCGCTTGGCGAAACGGTGTTTCGCCGACCTACAAGAGTCGGTGGACCGGCTTCAGAGTAGTGAAGAACGCAAACTGACGGTGGGTAGGCTGGCACGTCCCCGCCAGGGTTTTGAGGCAATACGTCGGATGCCATGCGTTGCACGGGTCGTTGATTTCCTATCGTTTTTTTGCAGACAGGTAACGGCCATAGCCTCGCTCCCAGAGCCACTCAACGACATTTTCATCACCCCCTGTTACCTATGTTACCTGTTTTTCGACGAGGCACTCCGTATATACACGTGTGCGTGTGTATGACCATGTATTTGGTGGGTGAAGAGACACACGCAGAAGCCCACATACGTAGACACCCTCATCAGGAAACAGGTAACTTAGGTAACATAATGTATTTCTATCTGCTCTCTGTCCTCTGTTTGTGCGGCTTGGTGTGGGGTCGCCCTCCGTTACCTGTTTTTGGGGTGCCAGGTAACGGGCTGTGGTAAGCCCCACCAGCCCGGGGCCCAGGGCATAGGTTGTTCCCTCTTTGTCCGTTCCCAACCGCACCGACCGCTAAAGAAAAGCGGGCCCATCACCCGCCTTCCTTTACTGCCAAGCGGCAGCTCACGCCACCGCTTGTTTCCGGCTGCGGAATACCATCAGCCCGAGTACGTCAAGCCAATGGAACCACAGCCACACCGCCAACCCGGCCAGCAAAGTCGTCTGCAACGACAACTTCGCCAGCAGGTCAGCCGCAGCGATCACCGCCACATCGAAGTGGTCCCAGCCGACCGTCTTGGTGATCTTCGCCAAACGCACACCCAGTTTCGGGTACTGCAGACCGAAGCGTAACGCGTGCTTGCCGGCAGTGCCGGTCAGCGCCACACCCTGCTTCATCGCTTCGGTCATGAACTCGGTCGCAGCCTTGCCGCCAATCAGCAGAACAGCGTAGCTCTTCTTGCCGCCGGCCTCGATGACCTTCAGGATCGTGCTTAGCTCCTCGGCGTTACCTGCAGAGCGCAGGACCCCGAAGATGCCAGTGCCGATCTTGCCGTAGGCTTTGCCGATATCCTCGGCGAATGCCACCAGATCCGTCGCATTCTTGGCTTCCTTGGCCATTTCGATCAGCCTCACCAGACGGGCTTTCACCGCTGGGTTCATGAACTTCAGCATCTGCTTGCAGATCGAGATGCCGGCGCCGATCTCCGGCAGCACGGTCATCCCCAATCCCGCCGCCGACAAGGCAGCATTGATCGTATCGACCTCGCCACCGGTGAGCTTCCGGTAACCCTGTTTGATCAGGTCCCGGACATCGCCCACCACCGTGAGATCGGCGGCCACGCAACCAACGAGCGAGGCACCATCCTCGATCTCGCCCGTCACATAGCCGGACACACCGCTCTTCAGCGTGCTCGACCACGAGTACCGCAGATCGAGCAGAGCAGAGCGGCTGGCCTCAGCCACATCGACCCCGTCGAGGTCGTTGGCGATCACGTAATCGTAGACCGCCAATGCTCCGTCATAGTTCTTGGCCGCCCAATGGTTCTGGGCCGCCGCCAACGCATTGGTCGCCATGTCAGGGTTTCTATTCCACCTGAGATACTCACCGATACCCGCCGGGACCAACACGACAACCACGAAGGTGGTTACGAGCCAGACCTTCTTGATGCGCGCAAGCATGCTTTCGACCTCCTGTTCTTGGCCGAATTCGCCGCTGACTTTGACCTCGATTGTATTGCAACCTTGGTGATCTTGACCACCGGCGTGGCGGGGACCCGTCGAATACCGGGGATTACCTCGCCACGTTCCAGGGCCCGTTCAATTCGGCCCCAGAGTGGGTTCAACGACTCCTGAACTTCATGGAACACATACTTCTTGGGCAGCAGCTCAGGGTTATCAACCTCGAACTCAATCTCCCCTGGAACCAGGCGCACCATTGTCGAGCACCTCAGGGTTGGCCGACGAGCTCCTCTAATTTGCTCGGCAGCTCATCGAATTTGACGGTGAGCTTCTCGAATTTGGCCGTGCCCAAACCACTACATCCGGGCGGCGTCGACATGGTGAAAAGCATGGACGAGGGACCCAGATGAACGTGGGATCGCCCCGCGACTTCAGGTGCCGCCGGGTGACTCGACCGACCAGTCCTCGACGGACAGACTGGGCACTTTGGCAAAGTGTGCGTCGCGAGTGACGAGGGTGAGTTCGTGCTGTCGGGCCACGGCGGCAATCCAAAGGTCATTTTCGGGGATCGGCATCCCAATGCTGCGGAGCGCGGCTTTGATTTCACCATACAGCCGGGCTGAATGCATGTCGCAACCAAGCACCTTCATGGACAGAGCAAATTCGCTGATTTTCCGTGCATTTTCGGTGGCACGTGCCGAATGAAATGCGCCGTAGTACAGCTCGCCGATGACGATGCTGGGGACGAAGACCTCGATGGGGGCTTCCAGGCGGCGCAGGATGACCGCATCCTTGGCGAGGAGAGGGATCGCGATGTTGGTGTCGAGAAGAACTCTACCAGCCGCCATGGTCGATCTGCCCGCAGGCGGCGTTGATGTCGGCCAACATGGCGTCGGCCTCTTCGGCCGTAAACATGCCGGCAAACCGGACCATCTGCGGCCCCGGGACTCCGGGCATTCGCCGAGTGCGCAGTTGCCGGATGTAGTCGAGGACCTGCCGTTGGAGTTCCTCGGGCAGGGCCGAGATTTCCTGGTCGATTTCGCGGGTCAATGCCGACATGACTGTGCTCCTCCAGCCGTATTCCGGCTCACGGTAATAATAGCACAAAGCAACGACGAAGTCGGAGTGAAGCAAGACATACCAGCAGTTGCCGGTCGATCACGCCCATGGTACGATCCCACCTGCGTGAGGTAATTTGTGGAGCAGTCGCGTTCGATCACCACGAACGTCATCCATACGACGTATGCTCTGGGTCTGCGAGAACCCACTTCTGGCGCTGCTGTCGACCTACTCAAACGACAGGATGAGCCGCTTGCCCAATGCTGCTGCTGCCCGTTCCAGTTGCCGCAGGGTTGGCGAGTGTTTGGGTTTTTCGAGACGTTGCGCCACCGGCCAGGAGGCGCCCAGCGCTCGGGCAAGGTCAGCCAGGCTGGTACCGTTGCGCGACTTGTGAACCAGCAGGGCGGCCTGCACTGACGCCGATGGAGTGGTGCGGTACTTGTATTTTCCCGCCGATGGCAGTGGGATATCGGCGCCGTCTTCAAGGCGCTGCTCCAGAATGGCGGTCAGGACCTCTTGGGCGTTGAACACCGCTTCCTCAATGGTTTGCCCTTCGGTAAAGGCCTCTTCGATATCGACGAACTCAACCAGGTAACCCCGGTCGCTCTGAGGTTTGATCGTGAATGGGTAAGAAAAGTTCATGTCAGTTTCACTCCAGTTTGCCGCTCGATGCGCTTCAAGAGGTCCTTGCCGATGTCGGCGGTGCCATGCACGGGCACCGGGACCGATCGTGGTGCGCCGGGCTTGACCATGACGTGGTGACTGCCATGGATGCGTGCCAGCCGCCAACCATGAGCTTCGAGGATCTTGATGACCTGCCTACCTGTCATTATAGGACGATATTACAATAATGTAATATCCGTCAAGATCGTTGGAACGCAGTCTGTGGAGCAGTCGCGTTCGACCACCACGATCGACATCCATACGATGTATTCTGTGCAACCATTGAAAGTCGCTAATGGAGCGGCGCTCCAGGGACGTAGTAAGGCAACGGTCTGCAAAACCGTCACTCATCGGTTCAAATCCGATTGTCGCCTCTGGGTAATGCGACTCCCGCGATGAGGCCCCAGGTCACTCCTGGGGCCTCAATCGTCAAGCGGCTTGGCCGTCAATGCACTGCGTGACGCCACCAGCAACGACAGGTCCGGCGGCCAGACCGACAGCAGGCTCGAGTGTTGATCGGTCCAGGCCGGGAGCAGCAGCGCGCGTGCCTCGGGTTCACGCCAGTTAACGAGATTCCCCAGGTGACGCTCGATCCCCGCTGGCGTGCCGAGGGCGACCCAGCGCGTGGTTGCGGCCCGCGGCGTGGTTTCGGCGGGGTTCTGGGCCTGGCGGCTGATCAGGCCGAGATCGCGGGCGGCTGCATGCACCAGGGGAGCAAGATTGAAGGTCGAGTTCGACACGTGAAAGAGGGCGATGCCGTCGGCACGGATGACGCGCACATATTCTTTGATGGCATCGCGGGTGAGAAGATGCACCGGCACCGCGTCACTGTTGAAACAATCAAGTAGCAATATATCGTATGTATGACTCGGCTGCCGGCGCAATTGCAGACGGCCATCACCGATGATGCACGAGACACTGGCTGTGGCGCTGGCCAGGTAACTGAAGTGGGTCCGGGCAATGCTGACCACGGTCGGGTCCAGTTCATAGAAGTCGATTGCCTGACCCGTCCGGCCATACGCAGCGAGCACCCCCGCGCCCAAGCCGACAATGCCGGCGCGGGTCCAGGTTGCCTCGGGGCGCGCGAAGAAACTGCCGATCGGCGTCTTCTCGTGATAGTAAAACAGCGGTTTGCGGCGATCGGCACCCGCCAGAATCTCGTGCCCATGAAACACCGATCCGACCCGAAGATAGCGGACATCATCGCGGTCAAACACGCGATAGAGGCCATAATACGTGCGGGCAGCCAGGCGCAGGTTCCCCGGAACGATCAGTGCATCCTGAATCCAGAAACACCCGGCCACGATCAGCAAAACCAGAGCCTGGTTGCGCCCGACCTCGGCCAGTTGCGCCATCATGACGAAGCCGTAGACCATCATCGCCAGCATGGCGACATAGATGAACGGCAGGGTGTGGGGATAGAACGGCACCAACGCCGCCGGCAGGATGCCGAAGATCAGCACGGCGCCGACAATCCGACCCGTCACCAGCGGATCGGAGCGATCGCGGCGCCACGGGGTCTGGTTCCAGACGGCGGCGGCGGTCAATACCAGAACCAGAGCCAGTTCTCCGAGCCCTGTAAATACAACAGGTGCACAAAATGCCATGAGCGATGAGCCGAGAGCGCCGCCGAGCGCGATGGCGAGATAGAACCGGGTGATCTGCGTCGGGTCTTCCGGGGCGCGCCAGACCAACGCTCCGTGCGCCAGCACGTTGGCGCCGAACAAGAATGCCAGCAACAAGGCCGATTGCACGACAGCGCCGAGGTTCAGTTGCCAATGCACCGCCACGGTGACCGCCAGACAGAAGGCGAGGATCCAGTGCGCGCGCTGCATCCAGGCAAACAGGTTGAACCAACCCGGCTTGAACACGAGGATGTAACTGGTCAGATAGACCGCCAGAGCGATCGTCCAGACCTGCGGAATCGGCGGCACGTCCTGGGTGAGCGCGTTGGTTATGGCGGTCAGCGTGGCCGATCCGGCCAGGGCCGGCATGATCCAGTCGCTGCGCAGCGTCCACGGGGTGCCGGGTTGCTGCGGCTTACTGGCGTTCGCTCGCCACGGCGCGGCAGCGAGCAGCAAAACGGCCCACACGAGGTATCCCGTCGACCAGATCTGCCAGATTTCCTGGGTGGCAAAAAAGGGCTCGAGAATCCAGCAGTAGCCCAGAAGTCCCGCGAAAGAACCCGCATTGGATGCGGCATACAACGACCACGGGATCTCGGTGCCCGGGCCCGACCGCGATGCATGCCACGTTTGCAGCGTCGGACTGGTCATCGCCAGCAAAACGACGGGAACGCCGAGGAAAGAGGCCAGAAACCACCACTGCGACGCCAGGGTCGGTGGGACGGCCTCGAGCGTCGCCAGCGGGAGCTGCAGATTGCGGAACACAAAGAAGACCGACGCGACCAATGCCGCTGCCAGACCACTGAGGCGCAGGCGGGTCGGCCCGCCGGCGAAGGCGAGATGGGCGAGCAGGTAGCCGCCCAAGACGGTCACCTGGAAGAACGCCATGGTAATGGCCCAGGTCGCGTAACTGCCACCCCACCACGGCAAAAGCTGTTTGCCGATCCAGGGTTGCACGAGAAACAACAGGAACGCGCCGAGGCCAGCAACCGTGGTTTCCAGCCACATCGCTGCTCGAACAGGGGGTTGGTCGGGAGTGTTCACGCCTGGATTCTACTACGGCGGCCCCGGCAGTGGGCGACCGGCAAACGGAACGAGTGATTCAAAGGTTTTCAGAAGGTTGCCGATGTTAAGGGCAAAAGATGTGTTTGCCTTTAAGGAGGCTGCCATGAGTTGCACCCGGCAATCGGTCACGTCTGCTCCGGTGAGCAAGAGAGTGTGGCCGTGTGCGTTGTTCGTGAGCGTGTGGATGGGTCTGTCTGTCAGTCCTGCCGAGGCTGGATTGCGCGAATGGCTGCAGACGCCCAAGGGCAAAGAGCGTCAGACCGTGGCGCTCGACAAGATGCCCCCGGTGTCGGCTCGGGCTGGTTCATCCGGGACAGCGCTGCCCGAATTCTTCAAAAACGCGGTTACCTCAGCCGAACAACCGACCGAAGACGGAGCCGTGCGTTCTGACCTGCGGACGGCGGTCGAAGCCCGTTGGAGCGCGGCCCGAGCGGCATTACAGGCGCCCGCGCGGTCGATCGGGGCGCGGGCGGGCAGCCGCAAACTGGGCGAAATAGCCGCCAAGTTGTTCACGCTCGACACACAATTGTCGCGCGAATCCCTGAAGACGGGAATCACGACCTACGAGCAACTGCGGACCGGAGTCGGTCAGCTCCTGGTCATGACCCGGCAACTGAGTCAGAGCATCGCGGCACCCCAGGAAGAGACGCTTGCGAAGATCGACCAGACGATCGGCCAGATTCATCAGGGGTTCGGGGCGTTGGCGGTGCAGACACGTGCGGGTTTGGCCGCAACCGAGGGACTGGCGTCGTTGGTGGGCGAGACGGCACAGACCATCGAGTTGATTCCGGCGCTGAAGGTTGGCGCTGTGGATGTTCTGTTGGGAGCCTCGAAACAACTGATGGGCCAGATCAAGGCCGAGAACGAAGCCACCCGTGGGATGTTGCTCAACGTGCAGACCGCCGCGGAACAGGGGCGCACCGGCCTCGCGCAGATGCGCACCACCATCCAGCAAACCCTGCGCTTCAGCGATCACTTTGCCTACAAACAGTACCCGTTGGTGAACCTGCCGGTGCCGGCGCGCGAGAAGATTTTCGCGCAGACGACGCAGGTCGACAGTGCGCTCAAGAGCATCGGTAACGTGCTGAAGCTCGCCGACGCGCACTTGCGCAACGCGGCCGAGCGCCACCAACAGGTGATGCAGACGGCGGCCGACAAAATGACCGAGACCCTGCGGTACCAACAGCCGATCGATGAGTCGGCCAAGGATCTGCCCCAGATGCTGGCTTACGCCCACAATCAAATCTACGGCCTGTTCCTGCGCGGAAAAGAAGCGGTGACGACCCTGCGTTCGACCGTGGCGCGGGCGCAACGGGCCACCGAGCCGGTTCTGAAAGAACAGGGCAACGATGCCGGTCAGATGGCCGCTGCGGCGCGCCGCGACGCGGTCCGCGATCGCCTGCCGTTGTTCCTGCTCGGGGCCAATCCCGCTCCAGCGCGGTCGGCGGCACCGATGCTGTCGGCCAAGAGTCCACAATCGCTCGAGTCGCCGGGGGGCGAGGTCCAGACACTGTACGCCGAAGCCGACGCGAAACCCGAGGGCGACGTGGTCGCCACAGGCAAAGAGTTTCGTCCCGATGAAATGGATATTTTGACGTCGGAGGCCGGCGAATTGGCGCCGTTGCTCGACGATCTGCGGCAACCGAGCAGCATTGCGAGAGCTCCGGCGAGAAAACCCGCCGCCAATAATGCCGCCGCGGGGCTCGCCATCTCGTCGCCGGTAACTTCCGACGAACCGCGAATCACCTTCCCCGATGATGAACAGGACAACACGGCAACACCGATGGCACGCATTGCGCCGCCCGAAGAAAACGATGCCGAGATCGAGATGCTCAAGGTGCAGGACTGGGGAACCGAGGACTGACGCCAGGCTCCGGGTTGGTGTGACCCGAAATCAGAAACCCCGCGGCGACAACGCCGCGGGGTTTCTGTTTAGACCGTGTCTGTTTATGGCTCGATCAGGCGTGAACGTCGAGGAAACGACCGACAGAAAAGCCTTCGAACGGCGAAATCAGGTCGGAGACCGTCTGGGTGACCTTGCGGGTACCGTCGGCAATGACGCGGGCCGCATGCAGATTCACTTCACGAACCCGTGACTCGTTGGCCTGGAACTCGGCTTGTCGTGCGCCTCTGACCTGCTGGAGCGAATCGACGACCGCCTTCGTTGCCTGTGTTTTTTGAGAACTGGGGGCACTCTGGGCGCTGGCCTGAACGCGGTTGATTTGCATCATTTCGCGTACACGCCGCTCTGAGGCCGCACGGGTCACCGTCCCGACGGCCGACGTAGGAGGCGTATTGGCCAATGCAGTTTTCATCGCTGCTGTCCCTTGTACTTAATCTAATGCGAGATTCGACGATCGTCAACTGTCTCGTAATCGGTGGCTGATTCTGGGCATCAACGACATCACCCGAGGGTACGGCATCAATGGCGGTTCCTGGTCAGGCTGTCAGAGCGGCGAGGTCGCATTGATATGGCGGTGGGCGTGTGCTAAGATCGAGGCAGCCAGGGAGGGACCATGGATTTTCCGATTCGTCGACCTCGGCGTCTTCGCCAGGACCAGCGGGTTCGGTCCCTGGTGCGTGAGACTGCAATCGAACCTCGACAACTCATACTGCCTCTCTTCATCGAAGAGGGTTTGACGGCTCCGGCGCCGATTGCGGCGATGCCCGGGCAGCAGCGTTGGCCGGTTACCCATATCGATCAACCGGTGGCCGAGGCTCTGGCCGTTGGGGTCAGGGCGTTTCTGTTGTTCGGCATTCCGACCGAGAAAGACCGCGTGGGCAGCGGGGCCTGGGATCCCGATGGCCCGGTTTGCCAGGCGATTACGGTGCTCAAGAAGCGCCAACCGCAGGCCTATCTCATCACCGATGTATGTCTTTGCGAATACACCGACCATGGGCACTGTGGCCTGCCCGACGACGCCGGCGGTATCGACAACGATGCGAGCCTGCCGTTGCTGACCCAGATGGCGATCGCGCATGCACGGGCCGGGGCCGACATGGTTGCCCCGTCCGACATGATGGATGGCCGGGTGGGTGCGATTCGCGCCGGCCTCGATCTGGAAGGACTGAGCAACGTGCCGATTTTGGCGTATGCGGCCAAGTTCGCGTCATGCTTCTACGGGCCGTTTCGCGAGGCGGCGCAATCGACGCCCGCGTTTGGCGATCGGTCGAGTTATCAGCTCGACCCGGCCAATGGGCGTGAGGCGCTGCATGAGATGATGCTCGACTGGGAAGAAGGTGCCGACCTGCTCATGGTGAAGCCTGCGATGCCGTATCTCGATGTATTGACGCGGGCCCGCGAGCTGTTTTCCGCACCCCTTGTTGCTTACCAGGTTTCGGGTGAGTACTCGATGATCCTGGCGGCGGCCGAGCGCAACTGGATCGATCGGCGGCGGGCGATTCTCGAGTCCTTGACCTCGATTCGGCGGGCGGGTGCCGACCTGATTATCTCGTATTTTGCGGTCGAGGCGGCGCGCTATCTTGCAGAAAATCAGCCCGGAGCGAAACCGTCGTGACGGTCCAGCCCCGCCCTCTTCGCCTGCTCGCTTGGGAAACAACCAGCGCCTGCACGCTCGCTTGTCCGCACTGTCGTGCCGCGGCGACGCTCATTCGCGATGAGGGCGAACTGTCGACCTCGGAAGCCGAGGCATTGCTGACGGCAACCGCCCGACTTGGGCCAGTCATCGTCATTCTGTCGGGCGGCGAACCGTTGCTGCGTGACGATCTCGAGGCCCTGGTCAGCTATGGAACCACGCTGGGCTTGCGCATGGTCCTGGCCACCAATGACGGGCGTTTGCTGACCGCCGAGCGGATCCGCAACCTGGCCGATGCGGGTTTGCAGCGCGTGAGTTTCAGCATGCATGACGATCGGCCCGAGGGCCACGATCGGTTCGTGCGCTGGGACGGCGCCCATTCCGCGGCCACTGGGGCTTTTGCGCGATTGGCGGCCGCTGGTGTCGAGCTGCAGGTCAACACCTCGATTGCGCGGCACAATTTCGAACGTCTACGCGAGATCCATCAGCGGGTGTGCCAGGATTGGCGACCGGCTGCGTGGCATCTGTTCTTTCTCGTGCCCACGGGGCGGGCCATCGGGCAGGGAACCGATCTCTTTCTGGCAAATCAAGAGGTCGAGACCGTTTTGCACGAAGTCACAGCGCTGTCGGTCGACAGCCCGGTGCCGATCCAGGTCACCTGTGCGCCGATGTATCAGCGCATTCTGGCCCAGACCGGGCGCGCGGCGCCGCGGCACGGTCGGGCGTGCATGGCGGGCGACGGTTTCCTGTTCGTCGGGGCGCGCGGTGAAGTCCGCCCCTGCGGGTATTTCAACAAGATCGTCGGCAATGTGCGGGAAACGCCGCTCGACCAGCTTTATCTCGGGTCTGCCGATTTGCACGAGTTGCGCGATCCGGCCGGTTTGCAGGGCCGTTGTCGCGGCTGTCAGTATCGAACTGTTTGCGGGGGTTGTCGGGCCCGGGCGCTTGCCCACAGTGGGCAGGCGTTGGCCGACGATCCGTTGTGTATCTATCAACCTCAGTCACAATCGGCCGGGGTCGGCGACCCGGCCACCTGACGCACCCTGGAGGCGACACGCATGGACGACAAGGATCTCGAAATACTGCAACTGCTGCGGCGCGGTTTTCCGCTGGTTCAGAACCCGTGGAAAGACATCGGCGACAAACTCTGGATCGACGAAATGTCGGTCATTTCCCGGCTTGCATCGTTGCTGCAGCGTGGCGTCGTTCGCTACCTCGGTCCGTTTTTCGACAGTCGACGGTTGGGTTACCACGGGGCGTTGATGGCCATCGATGTGCCGCCCGATCACATTCCGGCGGCAACGGCGGCAATCAACCGGCATGCGGGAGTGACCCACAACTATTTGCGCGACGGTCATCCGAACGTCTGGTTCACCCTCGTGACCCGGAGCGCAACGGAGCGTGAAGCCGTGTTGGCGAACATCCGCAAGCAGGCCGGTGTCGACAAGATCGTTACCGCGCCATCCCGACGTTTGTTCAAGCTGCGCACCGATCTCGCCGGCGCCGGTTCCGGTTCCGGGATCATGGCCGGGGCCGAACAGAGTGTCGAGCCGGCCGAGTTGTCGGCGGCCGATCGCCAACTGATCCGCGTGATCCAGGATGGCTTGAAACTGGAAATGCAGCCGTTCGCGCGGGTTGCCCGCGTGGTGGGCATGAGCCCCGACGAGGTTCTCGCCCGCCTGAAAACCTGGGTCGAGACCGGTGTGATTCGCCGCATCGGCGTGGCGCTGCACCCTGAGCGACTGGGGCGCAATTTTAACGCGCTGGTGGTGTGGCAGGTGCCCGAGGCGGCGGTCGAGTCGTTTGGCAAGCATGTTGCCGAACTGGCCGAAGTGTCGCATGCCTACGAACGCGAGACGCAAACCGATTGGCCATACAATGTATATACAATGATCCATGCGGCCGACGAGACGTCGCTGCAGAAGATCGTCGACGCCGCCGTCGAACAGTTCTCGCTGACGCGGCCATTGGTGCTGCCCACCCTGCGCGAACTGAAGAAGACGGCCATGCGTTACTTCGATGACGACGGGGCCGGTTCGACGGCTACCGTTTGAGGGGTGGCGTCATGAACGACAAACCGACGACGCAGACCGATCAGAACGCCAACGACCAGGCGTTTGCCGAGGCGAAGCGGTTCTTCCCGGGTGGCGTGAACAGTCCGGTGCGGGCGTTCAAGGCCGTGGGTGGTACCCCGTTGTTCTTCGAAGAGGGCCGTGGCGCCCGCGTTCGTGATGCCAGTGGGCGCTGGTTCATCGATCTGGTCGGTTCCTGGGGCCCGCTGCTGCTGGGGCATGCGCATCCCGACGTGGTTGCGGCCGTTCGGGATGCTGCAACATCCGGACTCTCATTCGGCGCGCCGACGCGGCGCGAGACGGCTCTGGCCCAGGCCATCGTGGCCGCATTCCCGCGCCTCGAGAAGCTGCGGCTGGTGTGCTCGGGCACGGAAGCGACGATGGCAGCGCTGCGCCTGGCCCGTGGTTACACGGGCCGGCCGTTGATCGTGAAGATGGCCGGTTGTTATCACGGTCACGGTGATTCGCTGCTGGTCGATGCCGGGTCGGGGGTGGCGACGTTCGGGATTCCGGGTTGTGCCGGAGTGACCGCAGCGACGGCGGCCGAGACCCTGGTGGTGCCGTTCAACGACCTGCCGGCACTGCGGGCGTTGCTCGAACGCCATCCCGACAAGATCGCGGCGGTTATTGTCGAGCCGGTGCCCGGCAACATGGGCGTCGTGCTGCCGACCTGCGGGTATCTCGAGGGCGTGCGGGCGCTGACGAAGCAATACGGTGTATTGCTTATTTTCGATGAAGTGATGTGTGGATTTCGCGGGTCCAAACCGGGTGCGCAGGACGTCTTTGCCGTCGATCCCGACCTGACCTGCCTGGGCAAGGTCGTTGGCGGTGGCCTGCCGCTTGCGGTGTATGGCGGTCGCGCCGCGATTATGGATCGACTGTCCCCGCTGGGTGACGTCTACCAGGCGGGCACGTTGGCCGGCAATCCGCTGGCGGTAAGTGCTGGCGCGGCAACGTTGCGCCATCTGGCCGCTCATCCCGAGGCCCTGGTGGCGCTCGAAGGGCGGGCGGCCCGGCTGGTCGAGGGCCTGGCGCAGGCGGCGGCCCGGCATGGTGTGCCGGCGCAGGCGAATCGTTACGGCACCATGTTCACGGTATTCTTCACCGATCGCCCCGTATCTGATTATGCGTCGGCCAAAACCAGCGATACCAAGCGCTTTGCTCGCTTTTTTCATGGCATGCTGGCCGAAGGGGTGTACTGGGCGCCGTCGCAGTTCGAAGCGGCGTTTCTGTCGATTGCGCATGGCGATGCCGAGATCGACGCCATCCTGGCTGCTGCCGACAAGGTGTTGCCGACCCTGCGTTAGCGCCCTGCCGTTTTCGCCGGCGGACCCACGAGCGCGTTCAGATCGTTGCGCAGGCGTGTCAGCAGCGCGCGCCCCTGGTTGATCATCGGCAACAGGCCGCGGTCAATCTGTTCGGGCCGCGTGCGCAGCCACGACGTGACTTGCCACTGCCGGGCCCGCAGAAACCCGAAGACTTCCTGCAAATGTGTTGACCATTGGCGGTCGAGTCGGTGCGTGGGTTGGGGGCGGGTTCCCAGGGCGACCAGCAGGTCGAGCGTCACGGTCTGGAGGCGGGCGACCTCGATATGCCGGGGTTGGCCGGTGTGGGCGAGTCCCCAGATCGTTTCGCAATTGCGCTGCACCTGCTCGAGTTGATCGATCCAGGCTGTGCATGACCCGATGAAAGCCTGCCAGGCCACGACCTCGGGGTCGGGTTTTTCTGAGGGTGGCGTCGAATCGTGCGGCGCGTTGGCCGGTTCGCTTGCGGCAGTCACGACCCGCCGATGCAGAACGCCGCCGGTGACAGACAACGAGGATGCGCTGGCCGCGTCGGTCACCGAAGTCGAGTGCGATTCGGTGGCGACCAGTGTGTCTTCCGAGGTGGCGTCGAGCGATATGGCCGCGAGTTGGCTGCAGAAAACGAAGGTGAAGAGGAACCCGACAAATCCACGACCGAACTGCTCGGGCAGCAACGAGCGGCGGGGTCGATGGTGCGGTGCGAGAAGCATGCGCCGGGGGTGCCTGGGGTTCGGGACGGTTATTGCGCGATTCATGGTGAAGAAATAACAGACACTTGCCGATAAGAGCAACCGAGGTATCAGGTTAACTGTGGAACCGTTGCTCGAAAAATCGGGGTTGCCGGTGTTGAGCGGCCAGCGTCAAATGCGCTCTGGCGGCGGATCGGCATTGTTGCGAAATGCGTCATCGCTCGATGGCGAAATGCTGGTATGCGACGGGTGCGGCCAGCGCAATCGCATCTACGCCAGATTCTGCGGGGGCTGCGGCATCAGTCTGACCTCCTCGGCGCCGGCGCTTCCCCGGGAGAATCCCGGCAGGAACAAGCCGCGGTTGCTGCTGCCGGAGGTCCTGCTCGATACCCCGGCCGGCCGACAGATCGTGCCGCCGGTGGCGCGCCCCCCGGTGCGTCGCCGAACCTTGACCGTTGATGACCTGCCGTTGTTGCCGCGCATTGCCGTGCAACCAGAGCCGGAGCGATCCGATCGGCCGATGACGAACCCGAAACCGGGCGGCGCCCAGGAATCCCCGGCGCCACAGCAAGCCATGGCCGGGGGGGCGATGAGCGGCTCGACCAGCGCAACAATACAAAGTATTTCGACCGTGTCGCGTCTCGACGTTTCGGTGTCCGGGCCGACCGCCGCCGACCGCACGCAAAGCGCCGACGATCGCCGTGAGGTGGAGCGGTGTCGTCTTGCCGCTGAACCGCCCGCGCAAGCCGCGCGCAGTGGGGGTTTGCCGTCATGGCCGGTGGCTCGCGAACGCCGGGCGCGAAC
>CAZADH010000002.1:86478-94538 GCA_964483805.1 uncultured bacterium | reverse complement strand
CATGAAGTAGTCGTGCTCGCCCTTGACCTCGAAGAACCGCTGCAAGTCGTCGGGACCATGGATGGTATAGGTGTCGGCGGCGCCGACGCCGATGTCGGGCTTGATAAATACAGGATATTTACCACCGATGAACTTCTTGGCGGCGGCCGGGTCGGTGACGACGGTGCCGCGGGCGGTGGGCACGCGGGCGCGCACGAAGATGTCTTTCATCAACGACTTCTGCTTGATGAAGCCCAGGTCGGCGGTCTTCTTGCCCGGCACGTCGAAATGGTCGCGCACCGTGGCCTCGAGGGCGATCCAGGGTTCGAGGTGCGACTCGACCCGATCGATCGGCCCGAAATTCTCGCGGAACCAGTGACAACCGGCCAACACCTGGTCGGTGGCGTTCAGGCTGTCGACGCGGTAATGGCCGGCCAGCGACTGCCGCAGTTCGAACGACAACTGCATGTCGTGTTGATCGGTGATGCCCAACACGTTAACGCCCAGGCGCGACAAGCGCTCGACAAAAAGCCCATAATGACGCGGAAAATGCGGTGACAAATAGATTACGTTCATCGATTCCGATGCCTCCAACGCGTGCAGTGCTGCGACTATATCACACCCGGTCGGGGTCTGTCCCTAGGATCTGTCCCCTATCCACAGACTGGTATAATTCTGATAATGGAATGGCCGAAGGCAACGTTGCCGGCGGGGCGCGCGCTGATGCGCACGGCGGGGCCCCTGGTCCGCGATCACCAACTGTGGTCAGCGGGCGCCGCCCTCGCGCTCGGCGTTTCGGGCGGCAAAGACAGCCTCGTGCTGCTGGCGGTCCTGTTGGCCGCCCCTGCTCTGGGATTGCCCGCCCCGCGCCTCACCGTACTGCATGTGCCGCCGCCCCGTCGATGCCCATGTGCCGGCGCGGCCGCGCGCCTGCCGGCGCTGTTGCGGGCGTGGGGCCTCGGCGATCGCGATGGGGCATCGTGCGCGGGCAGAAGCGGTGCCGGTGCCGGCGCGACCATCGAAGCGCCGGCGTTCGTGGTGCTGCCTGACACGCTGCCGGACTCACTGCCTTGTGACCGGTGCGCGCGCGAGCGGCGGCGCCTGCTGTTCTCGGCGTGTGTCGAGCGGAACATCCCGCGACTGGCCCTGGCGCACCATCAAGACGACCTGGTGCAGACATTGCTCATGAACATGATGTTTCATGGCAAGACCGAGGCAACCATGGCGCCGCGCCGCTCGTTTTTTGCCGGCAAGGTCGAGCTGGTGCGGCCGTTGCTGACCACGCCCGAGAAGCGCATCATCGCCGTCGCCCGAAAACTCGGCGTGCTCGCCGAAACGAACCCCGAACCGAACGCCGAACTGGCGCTCGAGACCGGTGCCGCCCCGCCACCGAGCCAACCCGACGGGCAGCGCGCCGCCATTCGTGCCTGGCTGCACGGCCTCGGGCATCATCGCGACCTGGTCAAGAACAACCTGGCCCGCATCGCGCGGGCGCAGTGGTGCGTGCCCGTTCCGCCTGATTCTTGCAATCGACCCTGACGCGGTCTATATTGCCAGAACCATGACCGACCAGATCGAGCAGACCGAAACCTCCGCCCCGACCGCACCTGCCGGCAATGCCGCGTTGGGTTCGCCGGCGGCCGAGACCGGGCGCGACAGCGGCGACGAGTCGGCGCTCGAGTGGGTGCCGTTGCTGACCACCCTGTATCTCTGGGGCGCGGTGCTGACGACCGGCATGCGCTGGCTCGCGCACCACACCCCCTGGGACGGCGGCGGCGCGGTGTTCTCGCTGGTGCTCAGTTTCTTTGCCTACCACCTGGCCTGGTCGCGCCGGTTCATCGACGCGCTCGGTGTCCGCCTGGCGCTGTGCGGTGTCATCCTCGGCATCTGGGCCGGCGGCATCGCCATGGTCATGCGGGGCCTGGGTTTTCCTGGTTGACCCGCTGAGCCGATTGCGGCCGCGCGATATCAGGTAATATTACCGTGTTGCACGCCGTTGCTTCCCATGCCGGAACCCTGCGCGATCTCAATCAGGATGCAACCATGGTCGACCCGCGGCGGCGGTTGGTCGCGGCAATCGATGGTTTCGGTTTTCGCGGTGAGGTCCTGGCCGCGCGGTTGCGCGATCGGTTGGCCGACCTCCGTTTCTTCTCGCCAATGGCGGCATCGGCCGCCGGCCACCGGTTTCGCCAGTGGCTCGAGCTCTTGGCGGCCGAAAGCGAACGCGAGTCGCAGCGGCAGTTGACCACACGTCGCGCCTCGGTGCCGGTGCCCGGCGCCGATGCGGCGGTGGCCTGGATCGTCGATGGTCGGCTGTTCATTGGCTTCCTTGGGCGCCGCTGCCGCGCCGGGATCGTGCGCACCGACCGGTTCGAGCGTTTGGGGCCGGTGGCCGACAGCGGGCCGTTGCCGGCCGTCACGGTGCTTGGCCCGCTCGAGCTTGGCGTGGGCGACACCGTGGTCGTCACCTCGCCGTCAGGACCCGGGATCGAGACCACGGGCGATGTCTTGCACTGGTGGTCGTCGGTTCACGGCGCAGCCGGTGAAGGCGTGGCGGCGGCGCCCACCGTGGCCACCCTGACCCGCTTTCTCGAAAACTGGGCGACGCATTCGCGCGCCGAGTTCGACGGTGAAGATCTTACCCTGGTTGCGGCCTGCGTGACCGCAGGCGATCTTGCCCCGTTTGCCAACACCGACAGCGAGATCAGCACCGACTTTGCCTGGCAGGGTCGGGTGCCTATGTGGGCGCCGATCGCCGCCGCCGCGGCGGTGGGTGCTGCCGCCATGGTGGCCGCCGCGCACCTGCCGCCCTCGGTCAGGCGGTTGCTGGGGTTCCCGCGCCGCCCCTGAACCGCCCGGTTGCC
Organism: uncultured bacterium; assembly: GCA_964483805.1. Classification (GTDB taxonomy): domain Bacteria; phylum Muiribacteriota; class Ozemobacteria; order Ozemobacterales; family Ozemobacteraceae; genus CAZADH01. The sequence continues at coordinate 91,695 of CAZADH010000002.1, read as the reverse complement.
ATGCGTGAGAAAGACGGCGGGCCAGACGACCCGCCGTCACCGGAGATGAGGAGGTGAGTGAAACGGAGAGGTATTTACGTTATATGTATCATGGGCTGGGGCGCCGGGCCGGCTCTACTTCGCCGGTTCATCGACCGGCAGGCCGGCCTCGCGCCAACCCTTGATGCCGAAGGGATACTCGAGCACGTTCTTGAAGCCGAGTTCGTGCAAATGCTTGGCCAACGCTGCACTGGCCGGGCACTTCAGGCTGCCGCAGTAGGTGACGACCAGCATCTGCCGCGACGGTGCCACTTTGAGGACTTCTTCGACCGGTGCCGTCGGGCTCAACGCCTTGGCACCCTTGATGCGGATGCCGTCGTCGTATTTGCCGGTACGGGCATCGAGAACAACCATCGGGATACGCGATTCGATCAGTGCCTTCAGAACGTCGGTGCCGATGTTGTGCCCACTCGCCGGAACCGGGGGTGGTGGTTCCGTCGATGGTGGTGCCGCGACCTTCTTCGCCGGTTCGGGTGCGCACGATCCGTCTTTGCACTCTGCCGGATCAGCCGCCCACGCCGGCACGCAACAAATGACCATGAGAACTGCCAACAACAACATGAACATGCGGTTCATGATTATCCTCCTGTAACGAACTTGCCAATGGTAATAGGACCAGTTCGCAAAAGGTCAAGTCGGTTTGGCAAAAGCCGCATGGCGAACTTGGTCTCCGCGCGAAGTTTGCAGCGTCGTAGACCGCTGGGACTGCCCCGCGGTGAGCTGATGCCAACATCAATGCCCTCGCTTCTTGCGCACGTCCAGGAGAGCCTTCCATGCAGACATGGTCGAAGTGGTGTTGCCTGTCGGTTATCGTGGTGCCGCCGGCGGGCCGGCCGACGTCAAGATTCGTTGCGGGGACCGGGTTCGATGTCGACCCCGAACATCTGCAGGGCGATGAGCATGATGATCATCGCCGCCGGCAGCAATACAATCGAGGTCAAGCCGAATGCCATCGGAAGAAAGCCGATGCCGACCGCGAGCAGGGCATTGAAAAAGGCGTAGGGCAGTTGGGTGCTGACGTGGTCGAGGTGGTCAGACCCGGCGGCCATCGACGCCAGAACGGTGCTTGGCGCGATCGGGCTGCAATGGTTGCCGAACAGTGCGCCCTCGAGCATCACGGCGATGGTCAGCAGCACCATGCTGCGCACGTAATCGACCTGCGTCATGATGCCGGCGAACTCGCTCATGTGGTGCTGGAAGTAAGCTCCGTGCAGCTCGACGACGACCGGCAGCACCAGGGGCGACAGCGCGGCCAGCGCGACCAGTGGCGTGCCACCGGCGAGGCCGACCATGGCGGCCAGGCCGAACACCGTTGCCGGCAGCAGCCACGGTGGGATCGCGTCGACGAGCAGCGCTGCCAGCGCGCGGTCTGCTTGCAGTTCGTGACTCAGCGCCCCGAGGCTCCAGGCCAACACGAGGATCATCACCCCATGGGCGACGCTGCGGCCGCCCTGGGCAAAGGCCCGTGCCGCTGAGCGGTGGCCGAACAACCCGGCAGCCCGGCCCATGACCAGGCCGACGAACGTCGCGAGCGTGGCGGCGATCAGCAGCGATGCCTGCGGCGGCACGCGGGTCGTTACCCCGCCGATGACCCCGCCGAGAATGATGAGGATCGGAATGGCGCCGTGGATCCAGTGCGCGGGCGCCGGACCCTCCGCGACCGCCGGTGACGGTGTCGGCGTGGGTGGGTTGCGCGGCATGGCGGCGGGTGGCGGCACTCCGAGTGGATCGGTGTTGTCGCCCACCAGTTTGCCATGCGTGTGACTGCGGCGCTCGGCCGCGAGCATGGTGCCGAAGTCTTTGCCGGTGACGCAGATCAGCAGGCCGAAGAACAACGTCAACAAACCGTAGAACCGCAGAGGCAGGGTCTGCAGCGACAGTTCGGCGGGCCCAAGGTCGTGGATGCCGACACCGGCCAGAACGGCGCGGATCGGCCCCGGATCGAAGGCCACGAAGGTTGTGAATACAAGAAATGCGGTGACCGTCGTCGACGTCGTGTCGATCAGCCAGGCCAGCTTTTCGCGGCCGACCCGTTGCCGATCGGTCATCGGTCGGGTGGCGCCACCGACGATGAGCACCCGCACCGATTCGCCGCAGAAGACGATCGCGCTCAGCGCCCAGGCGAAGAACTGGGTACCGCGGGTCGAGCCGCCGGCGCCGGCCAAGCGCGCGCTCAGACCGAGCATCGCGCCGCTGCGGTCGAGCAACCCGAACAGGCCGCCCAGCATCACGGCGGTGACAATGAGCATGGCGTGATCGCGGTCGGTCAGCGCCCCGAGGATCCGCTCGTCGAACATGTGGGTGAGGGCGACGATCAGTTGCCCTTCGTAAAACACCAGCGCCCCGATGAACAGACCGACGAACAGCGACCACAGCACTTCGCGGGTAAGCAGGCATAACAGAATCGCGACGGCTGCCGGCACGACGGCCAGTGCCCCCGGGATCGAACGCACGCGGCAGACGGCGCCGGTGTTGCCCAGTCGCACCGCCAGCGGTTGGTCGCCGATGGCCGGCAATTGCACGGTGAGATCGAGCAGATTGGGGGTCGTGGCCACGCCGGTTGCAATCAGGATGCCGCCGTAGTTCACCGCAAACGGTTGCCCGCCCGGCGTGCCCGCGCCGACGTCGAACCCGCTGCCGCTACCAAGCCGTGCCACCACGCGAACGCCGAGGTCGCCCAGCACGAACGATGGCACCTGCAGGGTCAGAGCGGCGCTGCCCGACCCGGTCTGGGCCAGAGCACCACCGGGCCCCTGGAACAGCCAGCACGCCATGATGGTCAACCAGTAGGCCGAGAAAAACATACGACGTATGGTTGATGTATTGTTGCTACGATGTGGTGTTGCCACGCGTGGCGATGGGCAATGTCGTTGCACGATCACGGGAGTTCTCCTCGTTGAGGTCGGTCTGTTCGAGGATACACCTCGACGTGGTGGTCGACCAGGCGCCCGTGCTCGTAGGTGAACCGCCCCGAGATGAAGCCCGGTCGAGTCAACAACGGGATGAAGATCTGGTCGCCTTCCCACAGCTCGAGACCGAGCAGGCGGGCGTCGTCGACCCACTCGAGATGGCCCTCCGGCGAATCGTGCAGCGTGCCGGTGAACTGCGTGACGTTGAAGACGAAGACATACCAGTCGACGCCTTTGGCAAAACGTGGGAAGGTCAGCACGCCTTTCAGGTCCAGCATTTCAGCGTTCAGTCCCGACTCTTCGCGCAGTTCGCGAATCGCGCACTGCTCCGGGGTTTCACCGGCTTCGAATTTGCCGCCGAGGCCGTTCCACTTGCCTTCGTGCACGTCGTTTGGTTTCTTGTTGCGCAACAGCATCAGGGTCTTGCCCTGGTGACGCACGTAACACAGCGTGGCCAGAATCATGGGTTCGCCTCCTGGGCGGTTGTCTGTGGGCCCGGGGGGCCGCCGAGCGCGCCGCAACTGGCGCCGACTTCACCGCCGAGACTGCGGCGGACGTGGGCGGCGATGCCGGCGCCGGTGAGGGCACCGACGAACTGCTCGAGTCGGTCGGCCGTTGTGCCTGGATACGGGAAACCTGCCACCGGCGACAACGGAATCAGGTTCACCTTGACCGGCAGGCCGCGGCACCAGTCGATCAAGGCGGCAAGATCGTCGTCACCGTCGTTGAAATCTCGAGCCAGCGCAACTTCGATCATGAAGCGCGCGTTGGGCGGCAGCGGGTAGGCCGCCACGGCGGCGCGCAACTGCGCGAGTGGCCACCGGGCCTCGGCCGCGGGCAGAAGCCAGCGTCGCTTGTCGGGCAACGCGCAGTGCAGCGACAAGGCCGGTCGCAACCGTCGACCCCACCCGGGGAGCCGGTCGATACCGGGCAACACCCCGACCGTCGAGACCGTGATCGCGGTGGCCGCCAACCCCGGCGCCGGTTGATGGCGCAAATGGGCGAGTCCGCGGTCGAGGGCGGCGAGGTTGAGCAGGGGTTCGCCCATGCCCATGAACACGGCCCGACGCAGGTCGCCTTGCGCCGCCTCGATGGCCCAGACAACCTGGGCCAGCATCAGATCGTCGGTCAGTTCGCTGCCGGCGCCGAGCTGCCCGGTGCGGCAGAAGCGACACCCCATGCTGCAGCCGGTGGCGGTCGAGAGGCAGACCGTGTGGCCGCCGCGCGCTCGTGGCATCACCACGGTTTCGCAGTGACCGTCGCCGGTGACGAACACCGCTTTCATGGTGTGGTCGGGAGCAGTGACGACGCGGTCGGGGCGACGAAGCGAACCCCGCTCGCGGCGCAGACGCTCGGCCCAGGTCAGCATGAGAACGTTCCGCTGGTGCCGGGCACACCCTGCGCCTGATGCGCGCGGGGCTCCGTTGCCGGTGGCGGCGGTCACGGCAGAAGGGCGCTGTGCCGGTGGGGTGCGGGCAATCCCCGGGCGCTCGCGGAGAAGTTCACTATCGCGAAATGTGCGTGCAGAAAAACATACATTGTAAATATGAATTGCCCGGCTGTTTCGCGGGGTCGGCCAAAGGCTGGCTGCGTGTGGGCGACGCCGCGTGGTCTTCCGGCGGTCAGGAGAAACTCCGGGGTTTGACGTTGCTCTTGACGAACTCGACCGCTTGGGCCGTGGTGGTGCCGGGCCCGAAGACCCGGGCGATACCGGCCGCAAGCAGCGGCGGCACATCACTCTCGGGAATTATGCCGCCCGCCACGACAAGAACGTCGTCGACGTTCTGCTCTTGCAGCAGCTTCATCACCTGCGGCAGCAGATGCGGGTGGGCCCCCGACAGGATCGAGAGGGCGATGACGTCGACGTCTTCCTGAATGGCCGCTTCGACCACCATCTCGGGGGTCTGGCGCAGACCGGTGTAGATGACTTCCATGCCCGCGTCGCGAAACGCGCGCGCGATTACTTTCGCGCCACGATCGTGACCGTCGAGACCGGGTTTGGCGACGAGTACGCGGATCGGTTGTGTTGCCATGGGATGACCAGCCTTTCGCAGCCTGTTGCGCCGGTTCTCTGCCGGCGCGCCCCATCCTACCAGAGGACCGCATGACATTCAATCATTGGCCAATGGGCGCAACCTGCCGATACCGTTCCGCAAGACATCGTTTATGACCATTCGACAACGTATCGCGGTGGGCTTCGGACTGGGCACGGTGCTGATCACGGCACTGATCGCCTGGTGGGGCGCGAACACGCTCGGGTTCAACCTCG
>CAZADH010000002.1:0-86468 GCA_964483805.1 uncultured bacterium | reverse complement strand
AGACCAGTGACATCGCGCGGTTCGAACGTATCGAGCAGGAACTGCTCGCCGGATGGGCGCAACAACGTCAGGAACTGGCGAACACCGCCCAGGTCGTCGCCGACGCCATGGCCGAGACCCGCGTCGACGGTCCGGACACGGAAGAGGCGTTGCGGGTGGCCGAGACCCTGCGCGCCAATCTCGGGCTCGACTGGCTCGAAGTCATGCGTGACGGCGCGCCCCTATTGCATGCGGGCCTGTCGATTCACGCCGACGCCGGCGGTGCGTCGTGGCCGATGCGCCTGGCGCCGCGCGGACCCCTGGCGCACCATGGCAATCTCGCGGCGCGCTGGCCGATGCGCACCGGTGACGTCATCCTGGTGGCGAAACGACCCCGGCCGGTGCGTCTGGCCCAGGTGGCCTATCTTCTCGCCGATAGCGATGGCGAGCTGTTGCGCGAAGGACTCGAGGGCCCGGTGGTGTTTCCGAGCGAGATTGGTGGCGGCGGTTTGGTGCAGTTCCTGCATAACGGTCGGCTCTGGCGGGCACGCAACCGGTCACTGGGCAGTGGTGCCCCGACCCTGCTGATCGGCATTCCCGCCGAAGCCCAGGCGCTGACCCGCACCGGCGTGAACGAGTTGATGGGGCAACTGGCGTTGATCCAGTGTCTGGTGGTGGCCGGACTCGTGGTGTTCTTGACGCGCACCGTGTTCTCGCCGCTCGAACGGCTGCGCTCGGCCCTGCTCGAGGTGGCGCGCGGGCAGTGGCGCGAGATCGCCGTATCGGGTCCCGACGAGGTCGGCCAGTTGGCCGCCAGCTTCAACCAGATGGTGCGCGAGTTGCGGTTGGCCCGCGATCGGCTCGTCGAGGTGCAACGCGAACTACTCAACAAAGAAAAACTGGCGTTGATCGGGCGCTTCTCGGCCGGTCTGGCCCACGAGATCAACAACCCGCTCGGCACGATCCTGGCCAACGCTGAACTGGCCCTGGCCCGCGCGCAAAGGCAACAACCCGTGCCGGTCGAGGATCTGCGCGCCATCATCGAAGAAACGTGGCGTTGCCAGCAGATCGTAGCAACACTTTTGCAATACGCTCAGAATCGTCCGCCGGTCATGCAGCCCACACCCGTCGGTGATATGATCGGAACCGTGCTCGAAGATATCCGCACCCAGAACTGGCTGGCACCCGTGCCGCTCGAACTGGCGGGGAGCCTGCCGGCAACTGGGGTGTTGGCCGATCCGCTCAGCATTCGCCAGGTGATGGTCAATCTCGTGCGCAATGCTCGCGAGGCACTGGCCAATCACCGAGACGGTCGCGTGGTTGTCGATGTCCAGGCCGATGCCCAGGGCCAGGCGATGCAGGTGACGGTTGCCGACAACGGGGCCGGACCGGTCGACGGTGTCGAGGTGTTTGCGCCGCTGTTCACGACCAAGCCGGGCGGAACCGGGCTTGGCCTGGCGATCTGCCAGGCACTGATCGAGGCTCACAAAGGGCGGATCTGGGTCGAGCGTGGTGACGATGGTTGGACACGATTTCGCTTTACGCTTCCCCTGGCCGTAAGGCCGGGTGACAGCCGAGGCGGGGCCGTTGCGCCTGACGAAAGCCGCTCGCCAGGATCGGAGAAGGGGTCATGACAAACAAAAAACGAATCGTGTTGGTCGATGACGAGATCAAGTTGTTGACCGCGCTGCGCAAGTCACTCGAGATCGTGGGCCACGAGGTGACGACCTTCACCGACCCACGCGCGGCCCTGCGCCAGGTCGTCGATGACCCGCCGGATCTCGTGGTCTCCGATATTCGTATGCCCGGCCTCTCCGGCCTGGAACTGCTCGCGCAGTTGCAGGCCCGCGCGCTGAACGTGCCGGTGATCCTGATGACCGCCTTTTCATCGGTCGAAACGGCGGTGCAGGCGATCAAGCTGGGTGCCTGCGATTACCTGATGAAACCGTTTCATCTGGCCGACCTCGAGGCGGCCGTCGATCGCGTGTTTTCGGCGGCGCCTGGTGAAGAGGCGCCGACCTCGACCAGCGAAATGGTCGGGCGCAGTGCGGCGATCGAGAAGGTTCGCGACCTCGTCGCGCAGGTGGCGCCCACCGACAGCACGGTGTTGATCCAGGGCGAGAGCGGCACCGGCAAAGAGTTGGTCGCGCGCATTCTGCACGACCTCTCGGCGCGCCGCGACAAGGCATTCGTGCCGATCAACTGCAGCACACTGCCCGAAGGTCTGCTCGAGAGCGAACTGTTCGGGCACGTCAAGGGCAGCTTCACCGGCGCCGTCGGCGACAAGGACGGCCTGTTTGCCGCGGCCGACGGCGGCAGTCTCTTTCTCGACGAGATCGCCGATCTGTCGCCGGCCGGGCAGGTCAAGCTGCTGCGGGTGTTGCAGGACGGCCAGTTCAAGCGGGTCGGCGATACGAAGGCGCGGTCGAGCGATGTGCGGGTGATCGTGGCGAGCAACAAAGATCTGCGGGTCGAGACGGCCGGCAAGCGCTTTCGCGAAGACCTCTATTATCGGTTGAACGTGATTACCGTGTTGTTGCCGCCCCTGCGCGATCGTCCGGAAGATATTCCGCCACTGGTCGAGCACCTGCTGGCCCGGTTCACGGCCCGCTACCGCAAGCCCCACCTGCGGCTCGACGATGCGGCCATGGCCCGGCTGCTGCGCCACCCATGGCCGGGCAACGTGCGTGAACTCGAAAATGTGATCGAGCGCGCGGTGATTCTCGAACGGCGCGAGACGATCGGTGCCGATATGCTCGCGCTCGACGGGGTGGCGCCGGTGGCCGGAGCGACGCCCGATCCGGCACCCGTGGTGCCGCTGGGCGATGATGTCTCGCTGACCGATTCGCTCGAGCGGCTCGAACGTGACCTCATCAACCGCGCCCTGGCCCGGTCGAACGGCAACCACAGTCGGGCGGCGGCGTTGCTGGGAGTGACCCGGCAGAACCTGCACTACAAGTTGAAAAAGTACCGGTTGGGTGGTCCGCCCCAGGAAGAATGACACTGTGATCGCCAGACGACAACGATGGGCCGTGGCCGGGTTGCTGTGTGTTGTATTGACACATGCGTATGGCAATATATTGTATGCACAGAGTGCCGAGCTCTTTCCGGCTGTGGCGGTTATGACGGCCCAGGGGCGGCAGTTCCCGTTCGATGTCGGTCCGGCGTCGGGCGCGACCGGTTTGGCCGTGCGTTTTCGCATGCCCATGGCGGTCGAACGCATCACGGTGCAGACGGAGGGCGCCGAATTTTGGGGCAGCGCCCGGCGTGGTCGCATCTTGTTGATCCGGCCAGAGGGCACGGAGGCGTTGGCCGGCGTCGCCTCGGGCGCACATCCGACCATCGACATCGATTGTCGCGATCTGGTCACGCAACGTCTCGAGATCGTGCCGGTGTTGTCGCGGCCGGCGTCGGCCCCGGTAGCACCGGTACCAGCGGCACCGTCGATGGTGCCGCCGACCGTGCTGATTTACGCGTGCCCGGCGCCCGATCGCGATTTGGCGTTGGGTCTCGAACGCTGCGCGCATGCGGTGTTGGCACGCACCGAGCGAGACCGCTGTTTTTCGTGTCATCTGGTGGCACCCTTGGCAATGACCGCGTGGCGGGCCTCGAGCATGGGCGTCGATGTGCCGGGACCGGCTCTGGCGTCGTTGGCATGGCGGGTTGCGGCCGACCAGCAGGTCGACGGCTCCTTTGCCTACACGCGCGCTACGCACTATCCACCGGTCTCGTCGACGCTGGTTGGCGCCTTGGTTCTGGCCGTGGGGCGCCGGTTCGATCCACGGTTGGCCACACCGTTGGCCAGTGCGGCGGCGTGGTTGATCGAGCGGCAGGGGCCCGACGGCACCCTGGTTCCCGACTACCAGGTCGACCCGCTCATGGCCGGTCGCGGGTTTGCCGCGTTCGTTCTGGCGATGGCGCTGCACGAAACCATGGTGCACCTGCGCACCTACGGCGGCATGGCCGATGCGCGCATTCTCGTCGCCCTGGCGGCGGCGCAGAGCTGGTTCACCAACCCGACTCATGTCGGGCTCGACAAGGCCGTGTTCGGGTTGCTGGCGGTGCCGCACGGCGGTGGGCTGGCGCGCGGCGAACGGGACCATGCCATCGCCGAACTCAAACGCGAGTTGTCGGCGCTCGATGTGCAACGTTATCCCGACAAACTGGCCCTGATGCTGGGGATTCTCGACGAGTTCGACCCCGAGACCATGTTCCTGGTGCGGGATTCGCGCCGTTGGATTCCGGGTGATCTGCGTGCGCTTCCTGCTGGCGACCTGCTTCTGGAACCACAGCGGTTCAGGCAGGCCATCTGGTCCATCTACGGTTCGCTGCAGAACCGACCATGGTGAATCTATGAACACGATGATGACCTCTCGACGATGGATGCCGTCGGGTCGTTTGCACCGCCCGAAACTGGCGTTTCGGGCCGCCCTCGTGGCGGCAAACGCCCACTACGCCCATCGTGGGCGGGCGGCCCCGTGGCGCTGCGCGCATCGTGCGCGGGCGCGTGGCGGCCGGTGGCGGTTCCTGGCGGCGCTGGCTTGCGTTCTCGGTCTGGTTCTGGCGACGCCGGCCGCCGCCCAGACATCGGCGCCCCTGCCGCCGCAACGGGTGCAGTATGAATACGATGTATTGATGGCCCAGTATCGCGCCAATCCGCGCGATCCCGCGGTGCTCAATGCATTGGGTATTCTCTACGCGCAGGCCGGGCAGATGGGCGATGCCGTGCGCTTGTGGCAGCACGGGGTGCAGATTTCCCCGCATTACGTGCATTTCTACAACAACCTCGGCTCGGCGCTGAAATCCCTGGGGCGCGTCGACGAGGCCCGCCAGGTGTATCGGCAGGGGCTGGCGCACGAGAATTCGTTCTGGATCCACTACAATCTGGCGATTCTCGAGTGGGAAACGGGGCGACGCGAGTCGGCACTGGCGGCCATCGACACCTGCCTCGCCCTCAATCCGTCGTATGCGCCGGCACTGGCCAAGGCCCAGGAGTGGCGAACGACGACCCAGTATCGGGTCGAGAACAACGTTTTCGCGCCGAAGCCGCCCATGTCGCTCGACGTGCCGTCGTTGCCACCGTCGTATGAAATGACGGCCCCGGCCCCCGCCACGCCGATCGATGAAACCCCGGAAACACCGCTAACGGTGGCCGACGTCACCGCGCGGTTGCGGGCCTTGCCGAACCGTCCGTGGGGTCGGGTGGTGGCGCTGACCTTTGACGACGGTCCGCATGGGTCACTGACCCCTCGTTTGCTCGATTTGCTTGCCGCCGAAGGCGTGCGGGCCACCTTCTTCGCCGTCGGTGAGCAGGCGCAAAGGCACGCCGACATCGTCGCCCGCATTGCTGCTTCGGGTCACGAACTGGGCAACCACAGCATGACGCATCCCTCGCTGTCGGGGGTGAGCACAGGGCGGGTGCGCGCGGAAATCGTCGGCGCGAGTGGCCTGTTGGCGCGGTTGAGCGGGCGCCCGGTGAAGGTGTTCCGCCCGCCCTACGGGCGCTGCGATCGCCGTGTCGATGCCGTGCTGGCCGAGGAAGGCCTGACCAAGGTCATGTGGGATGCTGACAGTCGCGACTGGCAGGGGTTATCGGTCAATTCGATCCTGCGTCGGGTGCTGCGCAGTTTCTCACCCGGAGCGATTGTGCTGTTTCACGACGTGCACCCCAACGGCATCAACGCGTTGCCGCTGTTCATCACCGCACTCAAAGCGGCCGGGTATCGGTTCGTCACCGTCAGCGAACTGCTGGCGCTGCGCTCGACCGCGAGTTAGGCGGCAGCGATCATGTGGGCCGCCCTTCTCGATTTGGGGTTCTTTCTACTGTTCACCGGGTTGATGCTCTACGGGTTCAGCCGCTGGCGTGGTCTGCTCGCTGATTACGACGACGATGAACCCGCGACGCCCGGCGCGGCCGGGCAGGAGACGGACGACGGTGGTTCGTCGATGACCGATCGAGCCCGCGAGGCCCACACGAACTCACTCTTTGCTGTGGGTCTGTTGATCGTGGGTCTCGGGCTGGTATCGATCGTCATCACCCTCTGGTCGTGGGTGCGCCCGGACTGATCTCGGCAGCCGGTTGCGGGTGAATGGCCGCCGCCATCATGTGCCGCAAATGCAACGCGCCCCGTGGTCGTTGACCACGGGGCGCATCGGTGAAAACGCGATTACTTGGCCTTCATGGCTTCCTGATAGAGCCCCATGTACTTCTGGTAATCGGCATAAGCGGCCTGGGCGGCGGCGGAATCACCCTTCGAAGTTGCATCCATGTAGACCTTGAAGGCGGCCATGTATTTCTTGTAGGCCTCCTGGGCGTCCATGGGCGGGGCCGCCGGTTTCGGGGTGGCCGGAGTCACCGGAGCCGCAGTGGTTGGCGGCGGCGGGGGCAACGGCGGAATGCCGCCACCGGTCAGCTCTTTGAGATACCCTTCGGCCTGTTCGGCTGTCGATGGCTGTTTCTTGGTGAACAGACTCTTGATCTTGCTACACGCCCACACCAGACCGCGGCCGATCAAGGCACCGCCGACGATACCGATGCCCAGGAGAGGCAATCCGGAACCGAAGGTGAGAACGGCACCCATGGCGGCGCCGGCGACGAGCGAGAAGTTGCCCCAGTTGGCGGTGGTCCATTTCATGACCTTGCCGCCCAACCAGTAACCGGCTGCGGCGCCGACCACCATGCCGATCGGGCCACCGCCGAGCGCGATGCCCAACACGCCACCCATGTAGGCGGCGGCAACGCTGCCGGCGAGATTGACACCCGATTTGACCAGCCCACCGACCGTGCCCAGAAGACCGGCTTGCGCCGGCAACGGCAACGCGATGAGACTTCCCAGGATCATGACCACGGCCAGAAGCGCCGACAGATGGCGCCGGTTCTTGCGACTGCTCGGATTCATAAAACCTCCTTCGGCCCGCACCCGAAATGTCATTGGTTGGCAGACGAGCCTGCTTGACGATTCAATTATAGGAGAACGCGGCGCCGGGTCGTCAAGAGGCGGTACCCTTGTTGTGCGCCACTCTCTTGTCTGCACCCCCGCGACACGAAGACTTGGACAACGCCCGTCCGTTCCCGTATGATACGGTTCATGCATATTGTTCGCGTCGTCGGGGTATTGCTGCTTGCCCTGGTCATGTGTTGCCAGGGCGTCATGGCCATTCCCGATTCCGAATTTCGGGCCGGCAAACCCCCGGCCGGCCGGTGTTTGGCGCCGGTGACGTCGGGAACCATCGCGCCGCCGGCAACGCGGACCGGCACTGCAACCGGCGATTTGACCCGTTCGGTGCGCCTGCTGGCCGCCGTTCTCGTGCAAGAAATCCCTTTGCCGGCAGCAACCGACGATGATGCGCAGGTTACGACCCCCAGTGAGTCCTTCGCTGCGATTGCCACTGCGTGGCTTCCCGAAGAATACGGCTTGCTCGGTCCGAGGTTACCCCGCGTCGATGGCTGATTCGGTCGCCCCCTTTTCGAGCGACCGTTTCATTAGATTTGCGCCATCTCGCGGTGCCACAAGCGCCATACGACACTTTGAAGGAGTTCGATCCATGACGACCAATAACCTGCAAAACCCGGGCGACCAGAAATCTGACGCGATCCATGAAGCGCCCACCGAAGCGTTGTCCAACATCGTGCTGCGCACGGTAATCACCCTGGTGATTGTTGGTGGCGTCTATTTCTTCCTGTTGAAATAACGTCCTCCGATTTCGTTTCAATGCGGCCCGCGGCGCCTCGACGGCGTTTGCGGGCCGCTTCGCTTTGGCGGTGATCAGGTCGGCGCTGCAAGCGTGAGGCCCGTTGCATCGTGGGCGCCGCATTCACTGCTTGTCGGTACTCCCGCATGATTGCTATAATTCAGGGTGATACGCGTAACCGTCCTCGGTTGCGGCATTGATCGGTTCGACCGTCTGGCGCCGGGAGGTGCAACCATGAATCCGCTTCGCTCGCTGACCCCGAAACGCAAGGGTGTCGCGCTCTTCTTCATTCTCGCTACGATCATGATCATCACCATCATGGTCTACGGGCTGATCTTCCTGTTGCGCAGCGAGGTGCACCTGACCGAGAACTACGTCGACGGTACCGTTGCCTTGATGCTGGCCGAGGCCGGCATCGATGAAGGTCTGTTCACCATCAAAAAGCAGATGAACACGGCCAACAACCCGATCTACAAAATGATCACCACCAGCGACGAACAGAGTCTGCCCATCGATCTGGGCATTCTCGAGGGGCGGGCTGCCGGCATCGAACCGTTGATCAAAGAAGGGCACGTTAAGGGCCGGCTGTCCTGGAAGCGCAATCCCGATGCGGCCAAAGAGGTTGCTGCCGCCGGTCTGCCGGCCGATCTCATTCGCGGTGGCTGGCTGACCATCGAGGCGATGGGCGAGTTCCACGGCACCAAGCGGCAGGTCATGTTGAAGAAGGAAGTGAAAGCGGTCCGCGTGCAACGGACCTTCCCTGGTGATTCGGTGGGCATGATCGCCCCGAGCCATGGCCTCTATTTCAACGACACCCATCCCGATTCGTTCAAGGTCAAGCCGTTCGACTTCTGGGATCCATGGGGCTTTACCGTGAAGGGTGGGCGGGTGTACGCCAAGAACGGCGCCGTGGTCGACCTGACCAAATGGATGATGCTGACCCAGTTCAAAAACGAACTGCAGCATCCGTGGCTCGACATGGGCATGGGCTGGACCGGTTGGAACGGAGGGGCGACGTTCTACGACACCCAGAAGGTCGAATACTCCGATCAGCCGATAGACCGCCACTACAACAAATGGCAGGGGTTGTTCAACTGGCCCTGGTGGGCGTCGGTGCGTGAGCCATACAACGCCAATACAACCAAGGTCGAGGCCTACGAAGACAAGCAGATCAACCTGTATCCGAACAACGTCTACAAGCGGCTGGCGAATCGCGTGGTCGATCCGGTCGAGAACCCGACCCACGGCAAGTATTTCCAAGACATTCATTTCCGTGAGGCGTATGGGACGCAGCAGGTGACCTACAACAAGGTCGTGCCGCTCTACGGCTACGGCAACTGGCGCAACGTGCCGGCCAAATATGCCGGGTGGTTGAGCAATCCGACCAAGGCCCACGACACCAGTCGTGCCGTCGAGATCAACGGCTTGACCTACATCAAGGGTGATGTCTTCCTCGAAGGCTGGGTCAAGGGCAAGGGGCTGCTGGTTGTCGAGGGCAATATCTACATCGGTGGCGATGTCGTCACCCTGCCCGACGACAAGGGTGAGCCCTCGTCGGTCGGCATCATTGCTGTGCGCGACACCCAGTTCGACCACTCGAAAGAAAACCCGCTCACGGGCAAAATCGTCTATAAACCGCACCACGACAGCGACTGGTCGCGGTTCGGCATCACCCACCCGTTCATCGATTACACGCCGCACTGGGAAGGCAGTTTCTACGCTCAGGGTGGTTTCAATACCGACACCGACAGCAAAATGAAGAAGCTGATCAATCTCGAAGTGATCGGCAATCTCGCCTCTGACTACTTCGACCGCAGCAAGCTGCCCAACGACGTGACGGTCAAGTATTTCAACTGGCAGGAGATCCTGTCGCAGTCGAGTTACGACTTCTCGGTCAACAAGAAGACCGGGCTGAGCGAGAAATACGAGGTCTCGGTCAAGAAAGAGATCATCGGTTGGCGCGAGGTCGAGGCGACGATGTAAATACATCGTCCATTACTTCTCTGGCTGTTCGGTATCGCCCCGCCGCTTGAGTGGCGGGGCGATGTCTCGCGTGGTGCATTTTGTTGTCGGTCGGTCTCGAGGCTGAACTCCGTGACACTGCCATGGCATGAGAGGCATGAAATCAGGAAGGCGTGCCCCAGTGTGTTGTCGCCATCCATGCGCTGCGCATTTACCGGGGCCAGTGTGCTGCGAGCAACAAACGGCCCCGTTGCACAACGCGCATCGTGCGCGGGCGGCCCCAGATCTCTTCGGCAGGGCGTTGGGTCGCGTCGTGTTTTGTCGCCGGCGAACGGACGCCACAGCAGTGGGCCGCGGTGATCGTCCCAATGAAAAGGCCCGCAGCCGTTGCCGGCTGCGGGCCTCTGGGTTCCCCTCTCTGGCGGGGATTACTGGGTCAGTTGGTACGGGTCAGACTCGGTGCCTGAGCCGCCCTGAATGAACAGGTAACCCGACCTCAATTGAACGACGGGGCGAACTTCGGAACCACCGGTGGTGACATCGTAGATCTGGTAGGAGACCACACCGTTCTGGTTCACCATGTAGATCGCCTGATTGGTCGGCTCGTTGTTCAGATATGGGGTCAGCAGCCACATGGCCCAGGTTCCCGCCTGAGTCGGCTTGATCTTGTCGCGGGTCGTCGCGTCCAGTCCGATCCAATCGGCGACCGACAGCAGGCCCACCCAAGCCCCCGGCATGGTTACCGGATTCGGCGAACCCGAGACCGCCAGATCGCCCGTCCCGTCTGCGTTCATCGTGCCGGTGTAGCACTGACGATCGAATTGATACTGCTCGAGCCAGTCTTTGTTCGTCAGGTCTGCATAGAACCCAATGCCGCTCCAGTTGCCGGTTCCGTTCAGATAGGCACCAACGTTGTTGGCATACGTGCCACTCGGCTCAAACAGGTTGTGCCCGTCTTGATCGAAACCGATGCCATACCCTGGCCGGGTCGATTCGGTGATGATCATGCGACGGTCGTTGAGTTTGATCCATTTGAACCCGCCGTAAGAAATGTAGTTACCCGCCGACAGAGACTCGAATGCTGTGCGGGACTGAGTGTTGAAGTTCCAGGTTACGAAGTCGGTTGCATATTCTCCGGTGAGGCCGTTGCCTGCCAGGTCTTTGAGGCCCGCCGACCCGCCGACCACACGCACCCAGTACATCTGCCCGAAGCTGAGCTGTGAGGACGGCGTGAACGTGACAACCGTGGATTCCATGGTTCCGCCCTGGTTGAAGTAGGTCACGTTGCCCATCACGTTGGAACCGCTCTCGAAGGTGGCACCCTGGCGCAGCATGATGTTGTTGCTGTTGATGGTGTCAGGGTTCAACTTCTCGTTGAAGTTGAGCTGAATCGTCTGCCCCACGAGGACGCCACTTGCGCTCTGACTCGGCGAACGTGTCACGATGTATGGCGGTGCCGTATCGGCCAACGAGAAGTTCACCACCGACGATTCGGTCATGGCGCCACCGTTGTCATTCGCCCGCGCGGTCAACGCGTGCTGACCGCCACTGGCACCCATCCACGGGAAGGTCCAACGGGTTTGATCGGTCGGGTCGCGGTTTGCGGCACCGACCCAGGCGCCGTTGTCATAGATGTCGACAGAACTGACCGAGCCATCGGTGTCGTTGGCGGTCACTATGACATAGACCGATGTGCCGACCGTCAAGGTGCTTCCCGGCGTCGGGCTGGTCACACTCACCGTTGGCGGGGTGTTCGAGACCACGCCGAAGGTGACGATTGGCGAATCCTGAGTCACATCGTCATTCGAGATCGCCCGTGCATACACTGTATGCGACCCTGGTGTTGCGCCCATATATGAGTAATAGAACGGACTCATGCTCATGGACGCGACCAGTTGGTTGTCGACGTAGAACTCGACGCGCTTGATCGCGAACATGTCGCCGCCGACGTTGGCATAGGCACTGATGCCGACCATGGCGCCCTGGTTGAACTGCATGCCGTTGGTCGGCATGCCGATGCTGACCTCGGGTCGTGCGGCCACGCGAATCGTCACCGGCGCAGAGTTCTTGATGGCCCCTGCCGAAGTGTAGGCGCGCGCCGTGATCGTGAACGTGCCGACGCCCCACGGGGTCCATTGATAGATGAATGGTGACATCGACGCCGAACCGATCAATGAACTGCCCTGAAAGAAATCGACGCGGGTGATCGTGTCTGCGCCGCCGACAGCCGCAGCCGCCGTCAACGAAATCGGGTCTCCCACGGCAAAGCTCGAGCCGTTGATCGGAGAGTTCAAGGTGACTGTCGGTTCTTCGACGGTGGCCGAGTTGATGGTGACGTTGACCGAAGCCTGCTTGATGTTGCCCTTGGCATCGACAACCTTCACGGTCAGAACATACGAACCGGCAGTGGGAATCGTAAATACATGAGAATACGGCTCGGCCGTCTTCGATGTGAGAACGGTGCTGCCGTTGAGGAACTCGACCCGGTTGATACCCTCGGGCGCGGTAACCGTGGCCGAGAGCGTGATGTTGTCGGTCGTCTTGAACGAGGTTCCCTCGGTAGGAGAGGCGATCGACACCGTCGGACCCACGGCGACTGCTTCGACGGTGACATTCACCGACGACGATGTTTTGGTCGCACCGGTGTTGTCGGTTGCCTTGGCGGTCAACGTGTGGTTGCCGACCGCTGGATTCGACCATGAGAAGATGAACGGCGAGCGCACCGCTTCGCCAAGTTTGTTGGTGCCGTCGAAGAACTCGACCTTGGTCACTTCGCCGTCGGCGTCCCAAGCGGAAGCCGTCACGGTGATGGTCATGCCACCCTGGAACACCTCACCGTTGAACGGCGAGCTCAGTTCGACACTCGGCGGCAGGTTGGTCTTTGAACCGACCGAGAAGGCAATGGCCGCGGAGGTCTTCACGGCGCCGGAGTTGTCGTAAGCCTTGGCGGTGAGCACATGCGTGCCCGCCAGCGGGCGCGCCCATGAAATCATATACGGGGTCGTGGTCGCGGCACCGACGAGCGCGCCATCGATCATGAATTCGACCTTGGTGATGATGCCGTCGTTGTCGGCGGCATTGGCGGCCAGCGTGACCGGCGAACCCTCGGCCTGCTGCGAACCACTTGCCGGAGCAGTGATGGCGCAGGTTGGCATCTGGTTCGGTACCGCGACAACCGGCTCACCGAGGCGATTGCCCGTGGTCGCGTCGAAGCGGTAGTTCTTGACCTTGTTGTTCTGCGCATCGCGCACGGCGGCGAGAATGACGCTATTGCCGTCGTATTGCACGCTCAACACCGCAGGATACGGTTCAGAAGCAGTGCCGCGCAGGTTGTCGGCCGAAACACCATCGCGACCGTCGAAGTACTTCGCCCACGCAAGGTTCTGCGCCGGGCCGAGATCCGACTCGGTGATGCCGCTCTCGGTGCCGTTCCAGCGGAACAACACGGGGCAACCCTTGTCGGCATGCGTGCCACCCACGACGATCGAGCCGTCGGGCAGGGCGAAAGCCGCGTCACACTGGCCACGGTTGCGCACGTAGGCCAGACGGGTGCCGCTGGCCGCGTCGATTTTAACAACCGCGAACGGGAAGTGCGTGCTGTGGGCACAGGTCAGGTAACCCACGCCGTCGAGACCCTGCCGCAGGATCGAGCTGAACAGAACATCGATGGGCGAGAAACTCCAGAAGTCGCCCTCGTTCCAGATGTCGAGGTTGCCCTTGCTCCAGAGAACCCGACCCGACTGATAACCCAGAATCGCGTTCTTGTCGGAACTGACCTGGATCTTGGTCATCGTCGAGAGGTTGCGTTTTTCTGCGTACTTGTTGAAAGCCGTTTCGTTCACGCCCAGAGCGGTCTGGGTGCGATTCGCCAGCGAGTTGACCACGCCCTTGGCGTCTTCGGTCATGTTGCCCAGCGCGCGTGCGACCAGGCTTCGCGAAGTCACCGCGCACTCGAGCACGTGGGCGGTCAGATCCTGGCGCAGACGCGAACCGAACGGGCTGACGGCCACTTTGTTGTCGCCCGACACCAGGTCGGCCGCCCCGTGGAAGCTGGTCAGACCGCCGAGGGTGCCGCCGTTGATCTGCACGTTGGCCACCGTCGGCAACGTCGGCACATTGTTGATCACGAGGTTCGCAACCCCGTTCTCGACGGTAGCCGTTGCTGCACGAATGATGACGCGGTTCTTGATGTCGTCGGAGTCGGCACCCACCTGAATCGAGGTCAGGCGCAGGCTGACTTCGGCAGCCGCTTTGTGCGAGGAACGAATCGCAGGCCGCAGGATATCGGCATTCGGATGATTGTCATCGAGGCGGATCGCCAGTCGCACCTGGGCACTGTTGGTGTAACTCGGCGCATTGGTCGCCGGCGCCAACGCCCCCTGAATCGAATCGACGCTGCCCGCATTACACCCCACCAGGGTCAGCGTGGTTGCCAGAACCATCCCCACCATCAACAGCCAAGAATACCGTTTCATACCCCTCCTCGATAGATCAGAAAACTGCCACCAGGCGGCACGCCGACACCGGTGATGAGAAATGTTACCACGAGGTACCGCCCGCCACAACGAGAAATGCCGTGGCAGGACCTCGGGAAAATCGAGACGGAGCGCGGTCTCAGTAGCCTTTCGGCTTGTACTGCTCGAAGGCTTTTTTGTCGACGCAGCGCCGGTAGGCGTCGTCGGGCTGGATCTTGCGCGATTTCACCAGATCCATCAGTGCCTGATCCATGGTCTGCATGCCCAGTTGCTTGCTGGTTTGCAGAATCGAGAGAATCTGAAACGTCTTGTTCTCGCGAATCAGGTTGCTGACCGCCGAGGTGTTGATGAGAATCTCGAGGGCGCACACGCGCGACATGCCGTCGATGGTCGGGATGAGTTGCTGGGCAATGATGCCTTGCAGCGCATCGGCCAACTGGGTGCGGATCTGCTCTTGCTGGTGTGACGGAAACACGTCGACCACGCGGTCGATCGACTGGGCGGCCGACGGGGTGTGCAGAGTGCCAAAGACCAAGTGACCCGTTTCGGCGGCGGTGACGGCCAGTGAGATCGTTTCGTAATCGCGCATTTCGCCCACGAGAATGATGTTGGGGTCTTCGCGAAGGGCGGACCGCAAAGCATTGGCGAACGACTTGGTGTTCGGTCCGACCTCGCGCTGGTTGACAATGCACTTCTTGTGGCGGTGCACGAACTCGATCGGGTCTTCGATGGTGAGAATGTGTTCTTGGCGGCTGTCGTTGATGTAATCGACCATGGCGGCAAGCGTTGTCGACTTGCCGGAGCCAGTCGGCCCGGTCACCAGCACCAGGCCCTTGTTGCGCTTGGCCAGATCGGACAGGGCGAACGGCAGCTTCAGTTCTTCGAGCGTCTTGATGCGGGTCGGAATGACGCGGAACACGCCGCCGATGCCCAGGCGGTTGTTGAAGATGTTCACGCGGAAGCGTGAGACGCCGTCGAGTTCGTAGGCCATGTCGAGCTCGAGGTCATTCTCGAAACGCTCGCGTTGATCGTTGTTGAGAAACTCGTAGACCAGACGCTTGGAATCTTTGGGCGTGAGGATCGGCAATTCGGTTGGCCACAGCTTGCCTTGCAGCCGCATCATCGGTGGCGCGCCGACCGTGAGGTGCAAATCGGACCCGTTCTTTTCGACAATGAGCCCCATCAGGTCGTGGATGGTGTAATCGACCTCGCCTTTGAGGGTTTGACTGGCGCGTGGGGCCGGGCGCGACGGTGCTGCGGGTACGCCTGCCCCCGGCACACCACCCGCAGGCATGCCTCCGGTTGGTGCCGGCACGCCGGCCGCCGGCACGCCGGCCGCCGGTGCACCCACTGGACGGGCAGGTGGGGGCGGTACCGCCCCGGGCGGCCGCGGTGCGGGTGGGCCGCCGGCGGCAGCACCCGGATGGGCCGGTGTCGGGGCTCCCGGTGGCCGCGGTGCGGCCGGCATGGCCGGACGGGCTGCCGGGTGTCCGGGCTGAACAGGCGCTGCTCCTGGCGGTCGCGGCGTCGCGGCCGGGGGCTGACCCGGTGCCTGTGGGGGTTGGGCCGGGGCATCACCGCCGCCGCTGAACAACTTGCCGAAGAAGCCTTCTTTTTCGCTCATATCAATAATTCGTATTTACAGAGTATTTTACGTTCAGAACAGGCGCAGATACTCGTCGAGGCTGGTGGTGCCGGCGGCGACCATCTCGAGCACCTGCTGCGAAATGCTGGGAATCCCTTGCTTGCGGGCGTATTGCGCGATCTCCTGGTAACCCTCGCGGTTGATGATCATCTGCCGCAGGGTCGGGTGCTGCGGCAGAAATTCGGCCACCAGGGTGCGTCCGGCATAGCCGGTTTGGTGACAGGCGTCGCAACCTTTGGCGCGCACCAGTTTCTCGGGGGGCGCCTCGAGCGTCGCTACTTCCTCGGGGGTCGGGGTATATGATTCACTGCAGGCCGGACACAGCGTGCGCACCAGGCGCTGCGACAGAAAACCACACAGCGATGCCGCAACGATCACCGGGTCTTTCGTCATCGACAACAGGCGCACCACGCTCGACGGCGCATCGTAGGCCATGAAGGAGGTCAACAGGGTCTTGCCGCCCAGCGCCGCGAAAGCCACGCCTTCGACCACGCTGCCATCGGCCAGTTCATCGAGATAGATCAGATCGGCATCGAGCCGCAGGGCGACATTGAGACCCTCGGCGAAACCGTTGACACCACCTTGACCCAGCGGAATCTGCGTCATGTTCGGCAGGCTGACCTGCACCGGATTTTCGATGGTGACGATCTTGTGTTGCTCGGCCTTGTAGGTCGAGAGAAAGTAATAGTTCGAGGTGGTTCGCCCACTCTCGCGGGGACCTGTAACGTAGAGGACCCCGTGGTTGGCATGGAGAAACTGCACGACGCCCTCGAGCACGCGGTTCTGACCCAGGTGCATCATTTCGGTCGTGTGGCTCGCGGTGTCGCTGAGCTTGAGAATCACCATTTCGCCGTTGACCGTCGGGTAGAACAGCGCCTGGATATTCACCACGCGCCCCGAGACGGTGACGCGGAAATGCCCGACCTGCTGCCCCGGTGCCGATGCCGCCGGGATCTGGCACAGCAGCTTCAACTTGGTGATGACTTCTTGATGGGTGCGCTGCGGAATCTCGAGTTTCTTCACCAGACTCGAATGCACCCGGTAGCGGATCTGCACACCCTTGTCGGCCGGCTCGAAATGAATCTTGCTGACGTTGTTGATGATGGCCTGCCCGAGGATGTAATTGACGATCTTCTCGGGGGCCTCGAGCCCCTTGGGCACGCTCTTGTCGAGTGTTGCCTTCTCGGGCGCCGCTGCTTCGCGCACGCGCTCTTCGGTGTCGATCGGCCCGAACAGGTGATTGTAGGTCGTCGTAAAGTCGAGTTGGGTGCAGATCGAGACCGAGATGTCTTTGCCCGATTTCTGAGCCAGTGACTCGATCGCCTGCCCGTCGAGCGGATCGACCATGACGATACTGAGCTGATTGCCTGTGCAATACAATGGCAATACTTTGTATTCTCTGCAGAACTCGGGGGTCACCCACTCCAGCACGGCGCGATCGACGATGTCGGGATTCAGGTGCACGAACGAAATGTTCAACTGGTTGCCGAGCGCCCAGATGA
Organism: uncultured bacterium; assembly: GCA_964483805.1. Taxonomy (GTDB): domain Bacteria; phylum Muiribacteriota; class Ozemobacteria; order Ozemobacterales; family Ozemobacteraceae; genus CAZADH01. The sequence continues at coordinate 69,213 of CAZADH010000002.1, read as the reverse complement.
TGTCGTCCTCGGTGACCAGACCCATGGTGGTCAGGGCCGCCCCGAGTTTGAGCCCCTTCTCTTTCTGAAAGGCCAGGGCCTCTTTCAACTGCTCGAGGGTGATCAGGTTGCAGTCGATGAGAATGTCGCCCAAGCGCTTTTTCGGCAGTTCCATTCCCGGTGGGTTCCTCCGCGTCGATGTGGTCTTTGGCTCAGTACACGCCAGTTTAACCGGACGTGCGCCCGACGGCAAGCGATAAAAAAACCGGCGACCCACACGGGGCCGCCGGCTTTCTTGGCGCGAAACCGAGAAATTAGCGCTTGTTGATCATTTCTTTCAGCTCTTTGCCAGGAACGAACTTGGCAACGTTGCGAGCCGGGATCTTGATCGATTTCTTGGTCTGCGGATTGATGCCGGTCCGCGCCTTGCGGTTGGTCACTTTGAAGCTACCGAAACCGACGAGGCGAACCTCTTCTTGCTTCTTGAGGGTGTCTTTGATGATGTCCAGGGTCGCCTCAAGAGCGTGCTGAGCGGTCGTCTGCGGGATCTTGGTGTGCTTCGCAATGGCCTTCACGAGTTCGATCTTTTTCACTGGGGATCCTCCTTCAAGGATTGAGATTGGGTTGAGATTCCAGGATTCAAGGACATCTGCAAAGTACCAAACGCACAAACCCGCTGTCAATAGGGTACGCGAAAAACTTTAAAAAAACTTTGGCTTAACGCAGCCGACTCCGGAGATCTCTCATCCGATTGTTCAGGATCTCCATCTTCGAAAACAGCATGGATAGACGATTCTGCAGCATTGCCACCCGTTCCCGGGCCGCGGTGGCCGCAGCCGACGAGGCTCCGATATTGGTGGTCACCGGAGCACTGTCATAGACCCGGGTGCCGACAGGGGTTCCCGTGACCGACGTCGAATCGACGCCCGTGGACACCGCGGTAGTGGTTACGCTGACCGGCGCATTCGCACTGTTGGGTGGTGCGTAGCTCGGTGGTTGAGGGGCAATCCCCCCGCCGCTGAGCGGGACTCCGGTCGTTGTTCCCGTCACGGCTCCGGTGATTGCTCCGGTCGTGCTGACCGTCGTGCCGGTGTTGTTGCTGGTGATCGTGCCCACCGTGGTTCCCGTTGTCGTGCTGGTCGTGGTGCCGGTTCTGACCCCGGTCGCCGATTCGGTGGTGTTGCCCGTGGTGGTCCCGGTGGTCGTGCCGGTAACAATGCCGGTCGACGTGGTGGTGATCGGTGCTGCGCGCGCGGATGCCCGCAAGGCTGCAACCTGCATGACCGCCGCTCGTTGGGCGGCAGCGACGCGCGTGGGTGCGGTGGTCTGCAAAGTCGTCATGCGGGCGCTGGCCGCCGCCATCTGGCTGGCCCGTTGCTCTGCGGCGGCCACATTCTGCTGGGCGGCCCGGATCTCGGCCTGGACGTTGGCGATTTCGCGTTGGATCTGCTGCAACTCATTCTGGGTGCGAAACAATTCGTCTTGCACCATTTGGTCGTCGCGCACGCCCGGCTGCGTCTGACGACGCGTGCCGAACGGTTGCAGCCGCTGCTCGGCCCGCAGGGCGCGCGGATCATCGGGCAGGGCCGGCAACACTGCATCGGCGCGACCGGGCGCCATGTCTGCCGGCAGATTGAGGCGGCCATTGGCGTCGGTGCCGCCGCGGGCGGCGGCCAGGCGGGCCTGCACGTCGGCGGCCGAGAGATCCGGGCGCTGGTGATCGCGCAAGCGGGTCTCACGTTCCTGGTTGTTGCGAAATGTATTTACATTGGCGTCGGGCGTGCGCACCACCGCTGCCTGCGCCCCGACCTGGTCGAGGGCGTTGCGCATGGCCCGCGGATCCTCGCCGCCGGCCAATGCTGAACGGTCAAGCGTTCCCGGTGCCGTCGGACTCAACGGGGGCAAGCCGCGTTCCGGCCGGCCCATGGGTTGCCAACCGCCCGTCCCGGTCGAACTCTGATCGCCGGACCCTGGGTTCGTTGCCCCGGAACCCGGCCGGAACGGATCGCCCGCATCACCGGGGCGTTGCAGCGATTCGCCTGGGCGCACCGGGGTCCCGCCGGTCGAAGGTGTGGTGGCCTCTTCGCGCAACACGGAATTGGCATCGAAGGTGCGCGATTGCGGGGGCAACGACTGGCGCATACTCGCCTGAATCATTTCACCGCGCTTCAGGATCAGGCGCCGGCGCGCATCATTATGGTTGCGCACCGAGACCGAACCTTCGAAGACGCGGACCCGGGTGTCGCCGCTGCGACCAACGGTCACGTCGAAGCTGGTGCCCAACACGCCGCAGACCGACGAGGGGGTGACCACCTGGAAGTTTCGCCCCTGCTTCTGCACGTTGAACCACGTCTCGCCCACCTGCAGTTGCACCGCCTGATTCTGCAGCGTCAGAACGGTGTTCGACTTGACGCGAAAGGTGCTGTCGTCGGGGTAAACGAGGTTGCCCCGGGTCTCGGCCTCGGTCTTGATGCGATCGCCAATGCGCACCGCTACCGGGTCGGGGCCGACCGCGGTCCAGTCGGTTGCCCCTTCTCTCTGGATCGACGCCTGCCCACGGTCGAGTTTGAACTGACAGGCGTCCTGCCCAAAGGCCACTCCCGAACACATGGCCAACAACGACACCAGGCAAACCACTGTTCTGCGCCAGTACCGGGATTGCATCACCACTACCTCCTCGATGCCCAGCATCAATACAAGATAAATACGATGTCTGCTCGCCCCCCTGCGCCGGCCGCAGGGGAAGGGAGAACCCCGCGTGAATACCTCAATATGTAAATAACACAGGGCGGCCCGAAACTGCCAATCGAAGCAAGATGCGCCTGCGCCGGTCGGGACCATCGGGAAGCACCAGGCGAGAGAGAATGGCCGCCGGCGGCCCCGGGCACTGCGCCCATCGTGTGCGGGCAGTGGCGGGCGCAACCGCTGGCTACGCGCCGCTCTTGGGCCCCTTGCCACCGTCTGCCGGCGGCTCGTTGGGGTGGATCGGCGGGAACGGTTGCGACGACGGAGTCTCGGCAACCGGTTGGCCTACCGAACCCTCGCCACCCTGTTTGCGTGGCTCGTTGGGGTGGATCGGCGGGAACGGCTGCGATGACGGGGTTTCGGTCGCAGGTTTACTGCCCGTCGAGGCCTCACCGCCGTGGGGTTTGCCGGGTTCGTTGGGGTGGATCGGCGGAAATGGCTGCGTCGACGCCGCGGCCACCGCGTTTTTGCCGATCTCGGGATGAATCGGCGGGAACGGTTGGCCTTCCCCGGGGGGCAGCGCCGCGGCGTTGCCATCGAGCACTTCACGTTTCTCGCGGAACTCTCGCTTCAGGTAGACGCCGTCGCCACCCTCTTCTTTCTCGAAGTTCTGGAACAGGCGCCGTTCATAGGCTTTCAGGAATGCGTCGACACACAGCGGATCGAACTGCTTGCCGGAGAATTTCTTCAGCTCGGCGATGGCGACATTGACGTCGAGGCCACGGCGATACGGGCGGTCGGACGTCATGGCGTCGAAGGTGTCGGCAACGCAGATGATGCGCGCCATCAGCGGAATCGCCTCGCCCTTCAGATGGCTGGGGTAACCGCGGCCGTCGTAATACTCGTGGTGGTGCAATACGCCCGGCACCTTGCTGGACAAGAACGTAACCGGCTCGAGGATCTGCGCCCCGATGGCCGGGTGTTTCTTGATGATGGCGTATTCTTCGTCGGTCAGTTTCGACGGCTTGCCGATGATACTGTCTTTGATGCCGATCTTGCCGACATCGTGGAGCAGGCCTGCATAGCGGATGTCTTCGAGTTGCTTGCTGTCGAAGCCCATCTCTTCGGCGATCGCCACCGAATACTCGGTGACCCGGCGCGAATGGCCGTGGGTGTAGGGGTCTTTGGCGTCGATCGCCGTGGCCAGAACCTCGACCGTGGCGAGATAGACCTTCTGGATGTTCGCATACAAGCGCGCGTTGTCGATCGCCGAAACCGACTGGTTCGAGATCGCCTCGAGCAGCTCGACATCGTGTTGATTGAACGGAATATCGCCGGTGCGGTTGAGAACCTGCAAAACGCCGATGACTTCGTCTTTGAGGCGCATCGGCACACAGATCATCGAGCGGGTGACAAACCCGGACTTCTTGTCGCCACCCTTGAAGAACCGTGGGTCTTTCGAGGTATCGGGAACGATGACCGGCTCGTTGTGCTGGGCGCACCATCCGGCGAGACCGGTGCCCATCGGCAAGCGCATTTCGCGTAGCTTCGCGGCCACGTTGCCCTCGCCCTGCACGATATGGAAGTAGATCTCGTTGGTCTCTCTGTCGATCAAATAAACCGTGCTGGTCTCGCATTGCATGACCTTGGTAGCCATGGCCATGATCTTCTTGAGCAGGTCGGTCAGGTCGAGGGTTGAGCTGATGACCTTGCCGACCTCGTAAAGCGTACCGAGTTCGTCCATTTGGAGCTGCAGGTGTTGGCCGCGGCGCAGACGCTCGACGGCCGTGGTGATCAGCGCCTGGAACTCGAGCAGTTCAAAGTGTCTGGCCGGATCGGCGATCTTGCCCTTGCCGACCACGACCGCGCCGAACACTTTCTCGGAACCGAGCGGCAGCAGCAAAGACTCGGCATTCGCCTCGGCGACCCTTGGCAGGGCCGGTTTCTCACCGCCGGTCGCCAATACCTTGACCTGTTGCTTCAGGCCATCGAGATTGCCGGGTTCGTTGCCATTTTGAAAGCGAACGCGGACCGAATCGGTGCCATGCTCATAGAGGAGCAGGGCGAAGTCGGCACGCCCGGTGAGAATGTCGGCGGTACGAACAAACGTGGTCAGGAGCGAGTCGAGGTCGCCCTGATGCGCCAAGGCCTGTTTCTGCGCTTCATAAAGCGCGAAGATCAGTTCCTTGTCGAGCTTGTCCACCAAGTTCTCAATGCTCCAAATTCTCGGGACAACCATCCCGGAGATCGCCACAACTCAGCACCAATACGCAAACACGACCGGCCGGCCCGCAGTTCAATGGGCAGCATCGGCCGCGAGACAGCGCTCGCGCATCCGCTATGATAATACGTCGCGGCAAGTTTTTCCCGTAATTTTTTCCATGTTTGTTCACAGGGTTTGCGAATGCTGGATGTCTGCGGGTTCGAGGAGCATGTAGGCCTGCACCGGTTCGGATTTGCCCTTCACCGTGAGAGGGGGTAACGGGCGATACTGGAACCGATCACGCGTCATCTCGTAGGTTCTTGGCCCCACGACGATCTCCTGACTCTTTGCCACCCCTTGCAGGCGGGCAGCCAGATTCACCACATCGCCGATGACGGTGTACTCCATGCGTTCCCGCGAACCCACATTGCCGACAATGGCGTCGCCAGAGTTAATACCACAACTGACGGTAAACGGTTCGAAGCCAGGCGGAAGATTCGTGTTGATCTGCGCGACCATCTTGCGAATCGCCGCGGCCGCCTCGACCAACCGTACCGCATGCGCCGGGTCGGGCAACGGAACGCCGGTCGTGATCATGAGCGCGTCGCCAATCAGTTTGTCGAGCGTTACCCGTCGTTGCATGAGGTCCGGAATGATACGACTGAAGTAGTGATTAAGTTGCACGAGTACGCGTTCGGGTGAATGGGATTCAGAGAAACTGGTAAAGCCGCAAACATCGATGAAACCTACCGAGATCTCCTGGCGACGGGCGGCCATGATCTCGTCGGCACGCGTCAGCAGCTCATCGACGATCTCGGGCGACACCTGTTTCTTGAAGATGTCTTTGATCTGCGCTTTCTCGCGACCTTCGACCAGGTACCCGTAGAAATAGCATGCGGGGAGCACGCCGATGAACGTCACCGGAATGACCGACCACGGCAGCAGCACCCCGCCACAGAACAGGGCGAACAGTGTGACGACGACGGTGATGAAACCGCCCAGCGCGGTGAGGAGGCCGCGGAGCGGTGAGAAACGGGCCTGGGTGAACAGGACGAACAGCGACAGGGCCAGGGCGATGCCGGCGACGGTGGTGCGCCACCCCGCCGATCGACAACGAGACAGGAAGCCCTCGTGGCGGGTCAGGCCGTCGAGCATGGCGGCGTGCAGCATCACCCCCGCAACCCGGCGCGGCTGGTTGGGCATCTGGATCACGTCGCCCAGGGTGTTCTCGCCGACCCCGATCAAGACATATTTGTCGGCAAGAATGCGGGCCAGCGAAGCAACTGCCGGGCCATCGTTCGGGTTGCACAGCGCGAGCTGGGCAAACGAGACCGCGTCTTTGTAGGCAGCGAAGGTGACCCGTTCATCGTGAAAGGCGAACAGGGCATGGAAGCGCAAATGCGGATTCTCCGGGAAAATCGGACTCAGCACACGGTCGACGAAGAACGTTCGCCCGTCGGGGATGAGCTCCTCGGCCGGAAAACGGAGGGTCGGCCCCAACTGGACAGCGCCGGATGCGGCAGTCAATGCCACCGATCGGTCTTGGCCTGCCATCCAGGTCGCCAGCGCCAGGCCGGGGAAGCACCGGCCGTTCACCGGGAAGTGGAGGGGCATCACCCGCGGAATCTCGGTGCCCTCGCGGTTCTCGAGGAAATTGAACGCGCCCAACCCCCAGGCCGGCGAGGCGAACTCGGTCTTGACCGGGGTGGGTCGCAGGCCCTGCCCGTAGCCTTCCTCGTCGTCATCTTCATCATTCGCTGAACCGGCCAGGGTTCCCTGCAGTTCGGTGCCGAGCACCACCCGGCGGGGCCACGATGCGAGTGCAGCCGCGAACAACGGGTCGCCATCGGTCTTTGTGGAGGGCAGAAAAGCCATGTCGAAGCCGACGGCCCGGGCCCGGCACCGCTGCAGGACCTCGACGACGCGCCCGAACCACCGTCGGTTGAGCGGCCACTCGAAACTGTGTGCCGACGACAACTGCACGACATCGTTGCGGGTGATCAGCAGCGTGACCACCTGGCTTGGCGTTCGATCGGGCACCAACGCCCAGCGCAGGCGCCACTGCATGTCTTCGAGCATCTCGTCGGTGCGGTTCAGCCAGCCCTGGTGGGCGGTCCAGGTCGAGGCCAGCCACCACAGCAATACAAAAGCAATAAGAATGATGCGTCCGCGCGTGATCACGAGGCGACCGCTTTGCTCGGTGGGATAAAGGCCCATGGTGCGACCTCGAGCGGTGAGCCCTGGCGATCGAGGGCGAGGCGGACGCCATCGAGGCGCACGTCATTGGGTGTCTCGACTGGCCCGGCGTGGCGGCGGTCGCGGGTGCGTGCCAGCCAGGAATCGAGGTCTTCGCCGAGCACGCCGGCCTGCGCGCCGCAGCGGCCCACATCGATCAGTTCGATGCCTGTCGGCGTCAACTCACGCCCGCCGGCCACGATGCCCAGTCCGGTGCCGAACCAGTGGACGGGAGCCGTTCGGGTGCGGCGAAACCAGCGGGCAAGGCCGATCTTCTCGCGCACATCCTGGCCCTGGATCTCGAGCAGGATCGCATCGTTGCCGGCCAGATTCTGGCTCCAGCGTGCGAGCGCCGCGAACGGATCATCGAGACCGTCGAAATCGGACCACGTGTGCACCACCGCGAACTGCAGCCGTCCCTGGGCGGTTTCGAGCAGTCGGGTGCCGCATCCGGGAAACCCGGCGGGTGCGTTCAACGGGCGGACCATCCCGTGACCATCGGCAAGAAGTGCGCGGGCGCGGGGTGTGGCCGCCGCCCGTGGGGTTACGGTCAGCACGTCGATGCCGGCATCGGCAAGCCCGGTCACCACGTCGCGGGTGAGCCCGGCGGTGCCGAGCAGCCCGCCGGCATTGGCGATCACCAGTGGCCTGGGGTTGGCCCGTCGCCAGGTCGGTGCGGCCGTCTCGATGGCGCGAATGCCGACGCGGCCCGAGATTTCACCCAGGAGCAACAACGACAACACGTAATCTGCCGCCTTCCTGTGCCAGAGTGCCTGGATTCTGTTGCGGTCGTGAGCGGGCGTTGCTCTCGCTGTCGGCAGAACGAGCACGCCAGCACCGTTTCAGTCCGTGCCAGCATGGTAACACGGGGGTGAGGTCCAGACAAGCGAAGGATCCGCTGCTGTTGCAGGTTTGCCACAGAAACCGGGGCGTCGGGTCGCGGTGGTAACCTCTCCGTTACCGGTGGCGTTTGCCGGCGAAATACGAAGGCCGCAACGCGGCCGACCGCGGGGTGTGAGGCTCGCGGACCTGTGCCGCGAGCCGAGCGGGGGCGCGTGCCCCCGCTTACTGAGATATTACGTCGACGTGCACGCAACGGTTGGTCGATCCCTGCCGGCTGTGCTATGATGCCTGCCGGTTGTCGGTCGGCACGTGTTCCGTTACGGCCACTCAGCCATCAAGATCAAGAATACGAGGTAAACAAAGACCATGGCCGTTCCGCAAGCCAAGATGCCCAAGTGTTTTGGAACCGATCTCTTCGCCAAATGGAATATGACCGGCATGCGTGTCGAGGACATGAAGATCGATGCGCCTGACCGCCAGCAGGCGTGCTACGATTGCGAAGCCTACGACCGTTGTTACCAGGCCAACAACATCCGCCTGGCCCGGATCAAGCGCTGATTCTGTAATATTCTGTATTGCTCTTGTTCCCGCCGCCCTCCCTGTGGGCTGACCATGTCGACTGCGAAGCAAGGAGCCGAAGCATGCGTCCGTACGATCTGATCAAAAAGAAGCGCGATGGTGTCAAACTGACGGCGGCCGAAATCGACGCTCTGGTCGAGGGTTACGTCAAAGGGACGCTGCCTGATTATCAGATGGCGGCGATGCTCATGGCCATCTACTTCAAAGGCATGGATGCCGAGGAAACCTTCTGGTTGACCGACGCCATGCGCCGGTCGGGCGATCAGGTGGAGTTGAAGGGCATCGAGGGGTTCACGGTCGACAAGCATTCGACCGGGGGTGTCGGTGACAAGACCAGTCTCGTGTTGGGGCCGATTCTTGCCGCACTCGGTTTGAAAGTGGCGAAGATGTCGGGCCGCGGGCTTGGGCATACCGGCGGAACCATCGACAAGCTCGAGTCGATCAAAGGGTTCACCTGCGAGTTGCCGGTCGACAAGTTCATCGCCGTGGTCAACCGCATTGGCGTGGCCATCGTCGGTCAGACCGGCAATCTCGTGCCGGCCGACAAAAAGATCTACGCCTTGCGTGATGTCACGGCGACCGTCGACTCGATTCCGCTCATTGCGGCTTCGATCATGTCGAAGAAGCTCACGGTTCCCAACAACGGTCTCGTTCTCGATGTGAAGGTGGGCAGTGGGGCATTCATGAAGACCCAGGCCGACGCGAAGGCACTGGCGCAGGCGATGGTTGCCATCGGCAAGCAGTCGGGGCGCCAGTGCGTCGCGGTGCTGTCAAACATGGACGAACCGCTGGGCGAAATGATCGGCAACGCCCTCGAGGTAAAAGAGGCGATCGCCACCCTTCAGGGCAAGGGGCCGCGCGATCTCGTCGATCTCGTGAGCACGCTGGCCGGCGAAGCACTGCGGTTGTCGGCGGGGGGCAAGATCTCGGCAGCCGAGGCCAAAGCCCGCGTCGAGAAAACCATCAGCGATGGTTCGGCGTTCCAAAAGTTGTGTGAAATGGTCGAAGCGCAGGGCGGTGACCCCGAATTGATCCGCCACCCCGAGCGCCTGCCGGCGGCGACGAAGGTCGAACCGCTGCCGTCGCCCCGCAGCGGTTACATCACCCGCATCGAGTGCGAGCAGGTCGGCATTGCGGCGATGATGCTCGGGGCCGGGCGCGAAACCAAAGACAGCATCATTGATCCGGCGGTGGGCATGAAGCTCGTGCGCCACGTTGGCCATAAGGTGGCCCAGGGTGAACCCCTCGCCGAGTTGCACCTGGACCCGAAGCGTGACAACCGCCGCGCCATCGAGGCGCTGACGGCATCGTTCGTCATCGAAGACCGCGAGAGCAAACCGCTGCCGCTGGTGCTCGATATCGTATCCTGATTGCTGTTGTATTGACATGTGGGTGTGACCGGCGCAGCAGCCGGAGACCAGGTTAATGAGCGAACACGAAGTGAAGCGACCCGAAGGCGACGTCATACGACGTATGCTCGAGGACCAGGAAACGGCGTTTCTGTCGCCGTTCGCCTGCAAGAGCCAGGCGTCGCGCGGGCGCGACCGGCCGGAGCGCGATTGCTTCTATCGCACCTGTTTTCAACGCGATCGCGATCGGATCCTGCACAGCGAGGCGTTTCGGCGGTTGAAGCACAAGACCCAGGTGTTCCTGGCTCCACGCAACGATCACTTTCGCACCCGCCTGACGCACACCCTCGAGGTGGCCCAGATCGCGCGCACGATTGCCCGTGGGCTGCGGCTCAACGAAGATCTCACCGAGGCCATCGCCTTCGGGCACGATCTGGGGCACACCCCGTTCGGGCATGCTGGTGAGCAGGTGCTGGGTGAGCTTTCGCCCGAAGGGTTTCACCACGCCGTCCACAGCGTGCGCGTGGTGCGGCACCTCGAAAAGAACGGTGCGGGCCTCAACCTGACCGCCGAGGTGGTCGACGGCATTCTGAAGCACAGCAAGGGGCGGTCCGGGCCGTTGCTGCTCAGCGGCGCTGCCGAAGCCCCGTTGACGCTCGAGGCCCAGGTGGTCCGCCTGGCCGACCTCGTGGCCTATATCAATCACGATATCGACGATGCGGTGCGGGCGGGTTTGATCAGTCTGAGCGACTTGCCGGCAGGCCCGGTGACGCTTCTGGGCGAGCGCAACTCACAACGTATTCACGGCATGGTCAAAGACATCATTCTCGAAAGCTGGGGCAAGCCGGCAATTGCCTTGAGCAAGCCGGTGGCCGATGCCGCCGAGGAGTTGCGGGCATTTCTCTACGAGAAGGTCTACACCCGCCACGAAATCGAAGACGAGATCGAAAAGAGCCGGGTGTTGTTGCGGCAGATGGCCCAGTATTTTATGAGCAAACCCGAACGCCTGCTGACCCGGTTGCATCACCCGGTGGCGCCGGACACCCCGGTCTGGCGAACGGTCGTCGATCATCTGGCCAGCATGACCGATGGGTTTGCCATGGCGACCTTCAAAGAGCTGTTTGTCCCTCACTACCGCCTCGATTCATTCAACATGCAGCGGGGGCGGTTGTGAACAGCTTCTGCGTATCGCGTGCAACACGGTAGACGAACATGCTGAAACTTTCGATCGGCAAGAAGATCCTCTTGGGGTTTGCCGTTCTCGTCGTGGCCGGATTGGCAATGACGGTCTGGACGAGCATGAAGCTGTCGCGGCTCGAGACCGACGTGAAGTTCATCACCGAAATCGAGTTGCCGTTGCTGAAAGTGACAGCGCGGTGGTCGCAGCGCGTGAACCGGCTCTGCCTCGAAGCCGTGCGCCATCTGGCCAGCCCGACCGAGAGGTCGGCCGATTTGGTGCGCGATGCCGAGAAAGATGCCAAGTCGATTGTCAGTGAGGAATCCCCGTCGATCAAGACCGTGGTGGCTGCGCTCGATCTGAAGGCGCCGCCCGAGTTGGGCAAACAGCACCAGGGCATTGCTGACTCATGTGAAGCGGCAACGACCGAGCTGGTTGCGGTGATCGACGACTATCTGGCGGCAACGGCCCCGATTCCGCTCTCCCTGGCAATCACGACGATCATGGAGAAACGCGAAGACCACCTGGGCAAGCAAATGGAGCAATTGTCAGGGGCGCAGTTCGACAGCGCCGAAAAACGACTCAAGACCGGGATGCTCGAGTTTTTCGGCTCGATCAAAATGGCCATGAAGGTGTTGCCGGTCGCGGTCATCGTGTTCGGTGTGTTCTTCTCGGTCTTCATCGCCCGCGGCATCTCGGGGCCGTTCCAGATGATCATCGAGAGCATGGCGCGGGCCGAGCAGGGGCGGCTCGAGACACGTCTGAAGATTGCCTCGCAAGACGAGTTCCAGACCCTGGCCGAGAGCTTCAACCTGATGCTGCACGGCATCTGTCAGATGATCTCGAAGGTGCTCGAAACCTCGAACGATGTGGCCAGCAGTTCGCAGGAGCTGTCGTCGGCTTCGGTCGAATCGGCGGCCACTCTGCAAGACATCTCGCGCAACGTGGTCGAGATCAACACTTCGGCGGTCGAAATCGCGTCGAATCTCGAGAAGACCTCCCGGCAGATCGAGAACTTTTCGACTTCGGCCCATCAGGTGGCGCAACTGGCGGCCACGGCCGTCGATGCGTCGAACAGCACCAACGAGGTCGCCGCCACCGGCGGTCAGACGGTCAAGAAGGCAGTCGACATGATCGGTAAGATCAAAGAGTCGGTCGACATGGCCACACAGGTCATTCTCGATCTGAACGCCGCGTCGAAACAGATCTCCGATATCGTCACCACGATCAGTACCATCGCTTCGCAGACCAACCTGCTGGCGTTGAACGCCGCCATCGAAGCGGCGCGTGCCGGCGATCAGGGCAAGGGTTTCTCGGTCGTCGCCGAGGAGGTGCGCAAACTGGCCGAAGAATCGGCGGAGGCTGCCGAAGAGATCTCGTCGCTGATCGACAACGTGCAATTGAAAACGCAGAGTGCCGTCGACTCGATGCAGATCGGCCGCCAGCGCGTCGACGACGGCATCGCCGTAACCCGGGCCGTGTCAGCAAACCTCGACAACATCATCACCAACACCGGTGATGTGAACCGCAAGATCAAAGAAATATCGAAGGTGTCGGGCGAACAGTCGCGCAATGCCGAAGTCATGTCGCGCACGATCGAAGATATCACCAAGCTCACCCGCATCACCTCCGAGCGCACCGGCGTGGTCTCGACCGCCATCGAGCAGCAGACCGCAACGGTTTCGCAGATCTCCGGTTCGGCCGAGGAACTCGCGCGGCTGGCCGACGAACTGCACGCGCTGGTGTCGCGCTTCACCATTCGCGAGTAAGCGACATACCGCCGGGCCGGCAGCGGCCAGCGAACGCGACCTCGGAGTCGCGTCCTACCACGGAAATATAGTGTGCCGGTGCCGGGCGCGGCTGAGGTCACACATGGTTGCGCAGCAGCAGTTCCCCGGGATATGGGTGCAGATAGGTCTGGTCGGCGACCCAGTCGACCGGGTGATGGCGGAAATGGTGATTGAGCAGGGTCAGCGGCACGATGAGCGGCACCTGGCCGGTGCGATACGACTCGATCACCTCGACGAGTTCCTGCTTGTCGGGCGTGGTCAACTGGTCTTTCAGAAAGCCCTGCAGGTGTGAAAGCACGTTGGCGTGCTTCTTGGGCGTGGCGTGAGTTTTCAAGGCGGTCATGAAGGTCTCGCCGTAGCGGTCAAAAAGGTCGGTTCCGCGTCCCTTGATCGAGCCGGCTTCAGCGACCAACCGGCCAAGTTCGCGCAGATGCTTGACACTGTGGGCCATCAAGAGCATTTTTTCGCGGGCATGGAACGCCACGAGGTCGCGCGGGCGCCGTCCACCGGCGAGAAAGTCGCGCCAACGCCGCCAGGCAAACACCCGCTCGATGAAATTCTCGCGCAGCCCCATGTCGTGCAAGCGTCCCTCGTCTTCGCAGGGGATGAGCGGAAAGGCGGTCATGAACTCGCGGGCGAACAGGCCGACGGCCACTTTGGCCGGCACACCATTGGCGTCGTAGAGCCGAACGCCCTGCATGCCCGAGCTGGGTGACCCGCTCTTGAAAATGTAGCCGCACAGATCCTCGTGGGCCAGCTCGGCGACCCGTCGCCGGGCATACGTCAGCATCTTGTCGGTGAGATCGACACCGGTGTTGACCGTGACCAGGCGCGGCGACTCCTTGCGGCCGAGCAACCGCATCGCTTCGCGCGGCACGGGCAGCCCGCACTCGACCTCCGGACACACCGGGACCCAGGTAAAGAACTGACCCAGCGTGCCGGTGATGTAACGATCGTGTTTGTGACCGCCGTCGAAACGAACCTCGTTGCCCAATAGGCAACTACTGACCCCTACGCGAATGCCGGTTGATGTCATAAGAGCCTCCCCGGGTGTGGATGATGGCCAGGATACGATAAATACAGAAGCAATATCAAGGAGCTGCGCAGGCGTTGGGGCCTGTTGTGTGCGGGCGGATGACTCTACGGCAGTCGCGCATGCATCAAGCGCTTGGCGCTTCGACCACTTCGAAAGCGACGAGGTCGGCATCGCGGGCGTGAGAGGGAGCAAGAGAAATACAACGAGTTACATCCTTGACCAGGTCGTGGGTGGCCGGCGAGAGAATGATGCGCGAGTGACGCCCCTGTTTCGAGGCGGCTTCGAGTTGCGCGGCCCGCTCGACCTCGTCACCAATCACGGCCAGATCTTTGCGGGTTGCGCTGCCGACCGTGCCCACCAGGACGCGGCCGGTGGTGATGCCGACCCCGACGCCCACCCCGAACAACCCGGCCCGTTGCCGGCGGGTGCTGAACTCGGCGACGAACCGGGTGACGGCCCATGCTGCCCGCACCGCCTCGAGGGCGCCCGCACGACCTGGGTCGAGAAACACCGCCAGGACGGCGTCCCCGATGAACTTGTCGATGCGTCCGCCATGCTCGCGAAGCAACGCCTCGACCCCCGTCATGTACTCGTTGAGCATCGCGAACATCGCTTGCGGTCCATGTTTCTCCGACAGGGTCGTAAACGAGCGGATATCGGCAACGAACACCGTCGCCTCGCAGGTTCGCGCCTGCTGGCCCGCCGCGGTGGCGTCGTCGCGCACCGCCTCGAGGACAGCCGGAGACACATAGGCCTGCATGCGCTCGCGCTCGCGCAGACCGCGGAACATGTCGTTGAAATTCTCGGCCAGGCGACCAATCTCGTCACGGCCCACCACGGCCACCTCGACGTCGAGGTTGCCCGCGGCGACCTGGCGCACCGCTACTTCGAGGCGACGGATCGGCGCGAGCAGGCCGGCGGCCAATAACCAGCCGAGAACGCCCACCAGGCCGGTGACAAAGAGGGCCGCACCCCGAAACGCCCATGCGTGTCGATTGACCTCGGCCGCGACCGGGTCGAGGGGGGCCACGCCCACGAAAATGTAAGGAAACAACGCGGTCCGCGCGCCGGTCTGGTAGAGGAAGCGGCCGTTGTTGAGCGTGAACTCGCCGGCGCGCTGCGTCCGCCGATCTTCGAGGGCCTGGCGAATCTCGCCGTTCTGCCAGAAGGCCGGCACGGCGGGAATGTGCCCCCACTGGTCCGAGGTGAAGTTCGCCCGGCTCAGCCCGACGGCCTGCAACTCCGGCGTCAGTCCGCGCACGAACTCGCGATTGGCAAAGCGAACCTTCACCAGTGCCGGATTCACCGGCACGAGCAACGATCGCATGGTGCCGTCGACCCGGGGCAGCAGGGCAATGATGTAGCGCGAGTCGCGCATGAACATGTGCAGGCCCCACTCGTTTACCCGCAGCAGCGACTGGTCCATGCGGCGGTCTTTCTCGGCGACCTCGGCCACGGTTTCGAGCATGCTCTCGTTGAAAGCCGAAGACTCGGTGGGGCCGCCATTGTCGCGCAAGACGCCCGACAACATGATCTGGGCAATGGTCTTGAACCGCCGGTCTGACTGTTCGCGGCCGCTGCGGGCCAGTCGTCCTCGGGCGTCGCTCAGGTAAAAATCGGAAACCTGGTGGGCCGGTCGGCTGACGAACCGCTGCAAACGGGTGCTGATCTCCCGCTCCGACAACGGGCCGGCCACAGCGCGTGTCAGTGAGGCCAGCAGAGCGGCGCCATACCGACTGCTGAAGTCCCGATACCGTGGCATGACCAAGGCCAGGTCCCGGCTCAAACCGGCCGCCAGTTGTTCGCGGCGGACCTGATACTCGCGCGCCACCATCCGCTCGCCCAGTTGATACAGGCCGCCGAGCGGCAGCAACATGGCCAGCGAGAGGGCACTCATGATGCGCCAACGCAGGCCGAGTTCGAGCCCCCCGCGGCGCCAGCAGGAGAGCAGCAACAGCACGCCGATGGCTTGCACGGCGAACAGGATGACCATCAATATGTTGTATTGCCATTGATACTGCCGTTCCCCGGGGGCCAGGTCGTGCAGGAGAAAAACCCTGCCGGCCATGGCCTCGCGGATGGGCACGGCGGTGGCGAGCCAATGATCGACGCGGAAAACGTCGGCGGTGCGGTGGCGATGGGCGGTCCAGAGCCGTTCGCCCAGGGCCGGTTCGCGCGGAACAGTGGGATGGGTGTAGAAGCGGCGGGGGTCGGCGGGGTCGATCGCCACCAACGATGAGGTCGATCGCCGCATGCCCGCGGCGTGGCCCCTGACGATGAGGCGCATCGGCAGCAACGGCGGCAGGCGCCCGGGGCGCATGACCGCGAAAAACCCGCGCAAGCGGCCGCGATCCACGATGTTGTCAGCCGCATCGCGACCATCCTGCCACCAGGCCATGACGGCAGGTTCGCCTTCCCAGGGGCCGTACAGCACGCCCCTGGAAGTCGAGAGAAGGTTCTCGAACCGAAAACCGGGGCCGAGCGCGCGCTGCACTTCGCCCAGAAGCGGATCGGTGCCAAGGCGGGCGTCGAGCAACCGGTAGAACGACATGGAAGCGATGGCGTAACTCGACACGACCCGATGCCACAACCCCGGGCCGCCGGGCAGGCGTGCCGTCGGGACGATGGGGATAATCTGCTGCGATCGGTCGTAGAGAATCCAGCGAAAGGCACCTGGGTAGCGACGTTCGAGCGCCTCGACAAACTGCGGCCAACGCGCCTCGGGCCAGGCAGAGCGGGTCAGGAGCGACTCGAGCAGAAACGACGAGCGGAAGAAGTGCGCGGCGGCCGCCGCATCGACCGAAAGCTTGGCTGCGGCCATCTGGCTGCGGGTCTCAGCCTGTTCGGCAAACAACGCCCGGAAATAGTCGGCGACCATCCACGACGGCAGGGCAACAACGAGCAGATACAAGACAAACCATTGCCAGAGCGGCACTCTTGCCGGTTCGGTCTTGTCGTTGCGGGTCACTGGGGCACCTGCGCGTCGGTCGGCCCGACCACTTCGAATACCTGCACGGGGCGGTCTTTGCCCTTGACCGTGGTGACCGCCAACTCGACCAGTCGCAGCGACGGTTCGAGCTGTCCGGCCGTTTCTGCCGAGACGACGATGCGCGTGTGCGTGCCCTGATGCGCCACTACCTCGAGGCGGGCGGCAAGGTTGACGGCGTCGCCGATGACGGTCAGGTCTTTGCGGTTGCGGCTGCCGACATCGCCGAGCATGACCTCCCCTGTGTTGATCCCGATCCCGATGTTGATTGCGGGCAACCCGGCCTGTTGGCGACTTACGTTGTATGTATTCAAGTGCCGGCGCATTGCCAGTGCGGCATTGACCGCCTGCCGTTCCTGACCGTCACCAAAAAACCTGGCCATGACCGCGTCACCGATGAACTTGTCGATGTCGCCGCCCTGCTCACGCACGACCGGTTCGACGCCGGCGAAGTAGCTGTTGAGCATGGAAAACACAGCCTCCGGGGTCCAGGTGCGGGCGATCTGGGAAAAAGCGGCGATGTGCGAGAACAGCACGGTGACGCGTGCCGAACGTGCACTCGCGCCGCGCGACACGGTGTCGTCGCGGACGGCTGCCAGGACCGTGGCCGAGACGTAGGCCTTCATCCGCTCCCGTTCGCGCAACCGGCCGACCATGTCGTTGAAGGCCATGGCCAGGATCCCCATCTCGTCGCGGGTGACGCCGTCGACCCGGGAGTGCAGATCGCCGGCGCGGACGGCGGCGACGGCCTGGTCGAGGCGGCGAACCGGCCCGAGAACGCCGGCCGCGAGCGCCAACGCCAGCGCAATCGCGCCCACCGAAGTCAACGCTGCGGTGCGCACGATCAACTGCCACCGCCGCTCCATGCGTGCGCGGATGCCGCGGTCGGGCAACAACCAGATGGGGCGCAACACCGCCCGCGTCTCGCGGGCCGGCACGAAGAACAGTTGAGTCTCACCGGCCCAGTCGATGAGGCCCACCGTCTCGTTTTCGAGGGCAACGGCCCGGGCGACCGCCGGTTGGCGACCGAGCGAGGCGTTGAGCCAGGAACAGCCGCCGATCGGTGTTGCCGCCACGAAATGGACCCGCGGCGCGAGCGCGGTTGGCGAGCGCAGTTCGCGCCGGCGCATACTCAGACTGGCACGGGCCGCCAGATCGAGTTCGAGGTCGTGGGGATCGAATACCACGATGACCAGGCGGGTGCGGAAGTTGATGGTGACGGCCATCTTCAATACCGCGTATTCCGCATCGCCCAGGCGCAGCATGCGCACGGCGTTGATGCGAGACACCACCGCTCCCGCGGTTGCGGTCAGGGGCACCCATGGCACGTCGGCTTTCTGCCCCGGCGGCGAAACGACGCTCTGGGCGAGCAGATTGACGTCCTCGTTGTGTTCGCGACGCATGGCGAAACGCAGCATTTCGAGAGGGCCCGAGGCAAGGCGGCGGCCTCCCGATGTCCACAATCCCCCATCGAGTCTGGAAACGAAGAAACTCGACCCCAGGCCCTGGCGCATGGCCGTGCGCAGGGCGGCGAGCAGATCCTGTTCCCGGGTGAGCCCGGTAATGCGGGCGACCAGGCGCTCCCGGACCCGTTCGCCGTATTCTTCGAAATACATGTAGCCGCGAGCGTTCAGCCGCAGCGCCGACTGTTGCAGCATGTCGATGGCGACGGCCCGTTCGCTGTGGTCCTCCCACCGGACGAGCTGGGCGCCGCCGACGACCAGGCCGAGCGTGGGCAACAACACGGCGGCGCCAAACAACAGCACCACCCGCAACCGCAGCGACACCCCGTGACCGCCGCTTCGCCCCCAGTATGCTCCACCGGCTGCTGTGGCGACGAGGAAGAGCAGCAAGAGGTGGCCGGATCGGCGCTCGGCGGTGGCTCGCTCCAGGTACAGGTCGGCGATGTCGGCGAGCACCAGCAGCCGCTGCGGGGTGTCGCCCGCCGCGTCGAGCGAAACCGGGACAGCAATGTAGGAACCGACCTGGATCAGTTCGCTGCTGCGCTCGAGAAAACGTCGGCGCAACGTGGGCACGAAACCCTGCGAAAGACGGGCCAACGACGGTGACACCACATTGCGCCACGGTTCGCACAGATCGAACATGACGAACGGAGGCTGGCGGTCGGCATGGTCGCGCGCGGCCAGGCGCAAGACCGGATCGATCCAGAACTGGGCCGGCAGTTTCTCAGGAAAGACCTGCAGCAGAATCCCCCCGAGCGGATCGCCGACTGGTGCGGGTTGCGTGTGGGGTGCTGGCCGGTGGTGCGCCCAGACGAACCAACAGGGCCGATCGAGGATGACCGTCGAGATCAGGCGCCGGGGTGACTCGACCAGCGTGCCGGCCACCGGACGCCGACCAAGGAACCGCTGCAAACCCGCGACGACTTGGGCGCGCTCGGCCACCGTCGTGCGGCTGCCGGCATCGGGATGCCAGATCTTGCGTACGACCTCCTGCCAGGCACGTTTGCCGTTCACCGACAACTCGTCGGGCATCTTGAGCAGCGTTCCCGTGCGATCCCAGGCGATCCAACGCATCGCTCCCGGGTGATGGCGCTGCCAGGTCTGGGCCCTGGCCAGGAAACCGGCGATGCCGCGACGGTTCAGGCCCTCGACGAGACCCACCACGACCTTCTCGCGCTCACAGCGCGCCACGAGACGATCGCCGCGCACCGCCAGGTCGCGCCGCACGTCGTCAAGCCGGCTATTGAAGCGAGTGGCGGCGGCAGATGTAAATACAATATAGCACATCACCGCCGGCGTGATCACGAGCGAGCAGTAGACGATGGTCCAGCCGATGAGCACGGTCAGCCAGCGTGACCGGTGTCCCGCGCCGTCGTCTGGAACAGACGGGGGCAACGCCTTGGGGGGGGCTGCAGAACTGTGGGCGTCGCCGGTCAACGGGGTGGGGTCAACCGTCGGATTCGATGTCACCCGCCGCGACCGCACCCACGGGCGTGCCTGACAACTGGCTCAACAACTGGGTGGCGAGGGCGCCGTCGCTGCCGCCCTGGCGCGAGGCCCACAGCAACAGGCCGTGCGCGTCGGGATAACCGCCCATCGACAGCGCGAAGGCGGCGACCAGGCGCTGGCGTTCATCGCCCTGCGACAACAACCCCTTCAACACCGCTTTGCCCGCATCGCCAAGCGACAACAATGACAATGCTGCCAGTTTGCGCACCGACCACACCGGATCGCCGGTCAGACCGATCAGCATCTCTTTGAACTGCAGAAGCTTGAGGCGCCCGACCAGATAGGCGCCGGCCGCCCGTTCTTCGTCGTTGGTCGAGGCCGCCATCTTGGTGATTTCGGTCAGACTGTCGATCTGGCCCAGTTGCCACAGACTGCTGATGACATCGGCGCGCACCCGATGGTTGGGATCGCCGAGCATTTCGCGAATGCGGTTGATGATCTCTGGATCTTGCTTGCCCGTGGCCAGCATCTTCTGGCTGATTGCCGAGACGGCGTTCGCACGCACCCGCTCGTCACCGTGGGCGAGATACCGGGTTATTACCGGAATAGTCCGTGTTTCTGCGAAGCCGCCCAGAGCGGCGATGACCGTGGCGCGGACGCGATGGCTGCGCGTGCCGGCCATCAGCTTCATGAGCGGCAGCGTGGCGCGCGAGTCACGAAACTCGCTGAGCGTGCGCACGGCGCTGAGCACAACCTCTTCGCGCGGATGGGTGAGCTTGCCGATGATCTCGTCGATTGCCGCGTGGGCGCCCAGACGCCCCAGGGCTTTCACCGCCACCTGCACGACCGTGGGTTCGCTGTCTTCGAGGGCCGAAATGAACAACGACAGATACTGCAGATCGCCGGTCGCTTCCAGACTGACCACGACGTTCCAACGCTGGATGCGCGACAGGCTGTCGAAGCCGGCGAGCAGGCGTTCGCGCGATTCACGATGCCCGAGGAGCAACCGGATCAGCGCCGAGAAGCAGGCAATGTCGCTGGTCGCGTCGACCATCATGGCGGCGAGCGGATTGAGAAGTCGCTCACGTTGGCTGGCCCGCGTGCACGCGTTGATCAAGCGCAGCATCAACCGGTCACGCTCGACCAAATTGGCCATCACTTTGTCACGCAACGATTGCGGGTTCTTCTCGTCACGCAAGACCGGCAACAGGGCGGCGAGGGTCAGAGGCAGGGCCGTGCCTTTGATGACCTCGACCAGTTCCGATTCGAGCGGATGCGGCTCCGGCCCGATTTCGCGCAACACAGCCACCGCCCAGTCAATGACGAAGCGGTCTTTGCGTTCCAACAACTGGATCATGTCGTTGCCGCGCAGCACCTGGCCTCCCTGCCTCCGAAAAGTGAACCTTCATTCAAGCAGATCTGTCGCCCGAACGCAATGGCGCGACAGTCGGGCAGAATCGTTGAATCAACCGCCGACGCGGAGAATCGCTTCGCGGACCTTGTTCTGCAGCGGTGTGTTCGGCCATTGCCGCAGGATCGAGTTGAAGGCGTCCTTCGCCTTGGTGAAGTCGCGCAAGTAGACCTCGTAGGTCAAACCGATCTCGTAGACGGCTTCGGCGGCAAAGGCATTCTGATAGAACTTCGTATTCATCGACTGCCACATGGCGATGGCCCCGTTGTAGTCGGCGAAACCGTCACGCAACAGTGTGCCCATGCGGAAATACGTTTCGTGGACGATCGGGTCGTTCTTCTGGGTGTCGATGATGCGCTGGTAGATGCGCCGGGCTTCGGAGTAGTTGCGGGTCAACGTCTCGTTGGCCTTGCCCAGTTTCAACTGGATCTCGAGCAGCATGGTCGAATTGGGGAACTTGCGTTCGAAGTCGCTCAAGACCTGCAGCGCCTTCTCGCCGTTCTGCAGTTTCGTCGAGTACAATTCGTAGAGTTTCAAGGTCAGGGCCTCGACCTCGGGATCGTCGGGGCGTTCTTTCAGGAAGCGCTCGTAGTACTCGGTGGCCTTGCCCGGGTCGAGCAGCCGCTCTTCGTTGAGCGCCACCAGTTCCTTCATGATGTCGACAACCGCCTCCGATTTCGGGTTCGCATCCCACATGTCGAGCAGTTCGCGCTCGGCCCTGACAAAATCGGCCTGATCGTCGACGTATTTACCAAGTATGTCGTCGATCTCGGTGAGCAGTTCCTTGTCTTCTTCGGTGTACTCGCGCTTGACCTTGCGGCGCACCGGGCCGGCCACCTTGACGCGGGCTTTCTCTTCCATGCGCTTGATCTTCGAGAGGGCGAACCGCCGCACCTGCGGCACCTGCCGATGCACGTCGGCGACGGTCTGGAAGAACAGGGTCGTCAGTTCGGGGTTGTTGACCTTGTCTTCGAGGAGGCCACCGATGCGCGTGACCAGATCGAGGTTCTCGGCACACGGTTCGCGCGTGCCCATCAACTGATCGAGGTAGCCGATGGCCGCCGCGTAATCGCCCTTGCGTTCGGCCATCGTGGCCAGTTTCATCAGGATTTCGCGCGAACGGGCGACGCCCGGGCGGGTGGCGAGATAGGCCTGATACTCCGCCATGGCCCGCTCGGAATCGCGTTGGTCGTTCTCGAGCAGGCGGGCGGCCAGATAGCGGAAATTGTTCTGCACCTTGCTGGCGGCACGCAACCGATCGAGGTCTTCGAGGTTCATGCGCGCCTCGATGTCGGCTT
This sequence comes from uncultured bacterium, assembly GCA_964483805.1. GTDB lineage: Bacteria > Muiribacteriota > Ozemobacteria > Ozemobacterales > Ozemobacteraceae > CAZADH01. The sequence continues at coordinate 46,730 of CAZADH010000002.1, read as the reverse complement.
GTTTCTTGGTCAGGTGCGTGCGGTGGGTCGGGATCAGCGCCCGGTACGACAACAACCGGTCGAGTGCCGCGTGCGCCCCGCTCAGATCCTTGGCTTCCTCACGCCAACAGGCCAGGCGATACCAGGCGCTGCGGGCCATCAGCGAGCGCGGATACCGCGTGGTCAGCGCAATGGCGTCTTTCTCGGCGGCGCTGCGATCGCCGGCTTCGAGATGCAGGCGCATCATGCGATACCAGGCGACATCCTTGCGGGCTCCAGGGTTGGCGATGCTGTCGACCACATTGCGATAGGCGAGCAACGCAGCGGCCTTTTTGCCCGACTGTTCGAGCAGGCGGCCTTCGAGATACCACAGGCGGGCGGCGAGCGGCTTGTTCTCGAGCACCGTGCGCGCCTGTTGGATCAGCGCGAGCGCCCGTTCCGGTTCGAGGTCGAGGCGCCAGACCGCGAGGATGTGGTCGAGGCCCGTCTGTTGGGCCTTCACATCACCATCGGCAACGAGCACCTTGTCGCGAAACTCGACGAGCGCGTCGACCTTGGCCGTCAGCTTGCCGCGTTCCTCGGCATCCGGACATGCGGCCAGCGCCTGCTCGTAATACCGCAGCGCGCGCTCCGCGTTGCGCTCCGCACGCAGAATGGCGTCGCCCAGGCCCCGCATTGCTTCCCAGCGCCGCGGTGAGTTCGGGAACAGCGTCAACACGGCTTCGCAGTCTTCCTGGGCCTTGCTGTCGTCTTGCAGCTTGGTCGCATAGATGCGCGCGCGCTCGAGCAACAACGAGTCGCCGTCCGCTCCCTGCACACCCTTCTTCAACGCCGCACTCAAGGCATGCACCGCCTCGATGGCCCGGGTGTTCTCGGCGCGGATCTTGCTCTCGCGGTAATACTGCGAGTGTGGGTAGACCAGGGTGATTTCGTAGAACAGGTCTTGCGAGCGATAGCGGGTGTTTTCGAGGCCTTCGATGAGGTTGGCCAACTGGAAGATCCGCTGCGGGGTCTGGGCCTCTTCGGGGAACTGTTCGATCTGGTCCTCGATCTTGCTGATCTGCCCGCGCTTGGCCAGATCGCTCAGTTTCTTGTCGAGCCAGATGACGGAATCGTCTTCGCTGAATGATGATTTGTATTTCTCGACCAGTTCGAGCGCTTTGTCGAAATCTTTCTCTTCGGCTTTTTTGACCAGTCGCTTCAACGCCAGCAGCCGGAAGGGCTCGGCGCCTTTCGCTTCGAGCGCACGCTCGACGTACTCCTGGTTTGAGGTGAGCTTCTCGAGCCGCAGATACAGTTCGGGCCGTCGTGGTGTGTCGAGTGCCAGCGCGGATTCGAGCAGCTTCTGGATATCGGCGCGCCCCGACTCGCCGTCGCTCTTGGCCATCATGCGGCCCAGGCGGACCGAGGCATCGACGCGCAGTTCGTCGCCCATCTGCGGATCGTCGACGACCTTCTGGTAGAAACGCTTCGCCGATTTGGTGTCGTTCAGTTCCTCGTAGACCTGCGGAATGCGGGCACGCACGAGCTTCACCCGCGCTCCTTTCGGATAGAAGGAGAGATACTGGAAATACGACTTGTTCGCCTGCTCGAAGCGCTGCAAGACGCGATCGAGTACGGCGCCGTGCCGGTAGGCCAGTTCGGCAACATCTTCGCTGTAGTTGTGGCGTTCGAGCAGCGCCGCGACCTCTTTAACGAAGGCGGCTTGATCGGGCCGCCGCCAGAGTCGCCAACTGATGTATTGCCGCAGGGCCTTTTGCCACAGTTGCGGTTGTTCGCGTGGTGAGCGGCGCAGGAGGGTCAACAACAGTTCGGCGCCGACCTGTGGAGCGGGCTTGGCCTTGATCGCCTCGGCCTGAAAACGCTGATAAATCTCGGTCGGCGACAGCGTTTCGACATCGAGCAGTTCGGCGCCGCTCGCGGTGGCTCCTGACCGTTCGTCACCGGCCGCCGAACCGGTCTCGGAACCGACATGCCCCGACAACAGAGCGGCCCGGGCCCGCAATTGCTCGGGTTCGCGCCATCCGGGGACGGGAACACGGGAGGTTCCGGTTGCGGTCATGGCCAGGGTCAGACTGGCCATAAATACATCGTGTTGCTCGAGTTGGCGCGCCTCGAGGGTCCGTCGCCGTGCCGCGAGCCAGCGATCGACCGGCATGGCCTTTTCGATTTGTGTGACCAGGTCTTTGGCCTTTTCGGCCAGTGGCGGGTCGAGGGTGAGGGCCCGCCGCACCGAGCGTTCGGCCAGGTCGGGCCGGTGCAACGCCAGTTCGATCTGGCCGCGCGCGAGGTAGGCCTTCGCCAGGTGGCGACTGAGCGGGAATCGCTGGATGAACTGATTCAGCGTGGTGATGGCCAACACGCCTTCGCCCCGGCATGCGTAGAGACGACCCAGGCGGTACGTCGGCGTTTCGAGCAGCGGATCGAGCGGGGCCATGGCCAACGCAGCCTCGTAGGCCTTGATGGCTTCGGCCTGGTTCTTCTCGACGCGGTAGGCGATGTTGCCCAGCGTCAACAGGCACTTGAGCCGGGTCGTTCCCGAGGCGCTGGCGGCCAGTTCGGCGAACACCTCGCGGGATTTGCTCGGGTCCATGGCGTACAGGCGGGTGCCCAGGCGATACATCAGGCCCCAGCGGGTGGCGTCGTTCAGGTTGTCGGCCTGGCGGATCTGGCGCCCGAGTTCGTCGAGCGCCGCGGTCGAGGTGGCCAACGTGAGGATATCGATGAGATTCGCATACAACAACGGACGATCGCGATTGCCGGCCGCCCCGAGCATCGCCTGGAGCCGGTCTTTCTGCTGCGAGAACGACAGGTCACGCAACAACTGCCGCGTTGCCACCGACTCCTTGTCGGTCGGCGAGCCGTGGTCGATGAGATCTTGCAGCAGCCCCATCGCCTGGCCGGCCAACCCCTGAGCGATCAGCGCCTTGGCCAGGTAGCGTCGGTAATCCTGCGACTTCTTGTCGTTCGGCCACCGATCGATGTACTGGCGCATGAATTCACGGGCACGGTTCTCGTCATCGAGCCGCTTCTGGTAGATTTCGATCGAGTCGACGACGCCCTGCTTGGCCCAGAAACTGTCGGGATACGCGGCCGAGAGGTCGGCGAAGGTCTTGAGCGCCTTCACGAATTCGGAACGGTGGCGGGCCAACAGGTTGCCGATGCGGTAGCGGGCTTCATCGGCGCGACCCCAGTCGTAGATGGCGTCGAGCTGCCACTTCGACTTGCGCGGACTGACCTCGATCAGGTAGCGCTGGTAGCGCGCCAGAGCGTCGTCGAACCGATGCAGGTCGTCGTCGACGATCTGCACGGCGCGGAACATCGCCTCGCGGCGCAGCAAATGGTCGGGGTGACTGGCGACGAACTGGTCGAACAACCGGACCCCGCCTTCGAGATCGCGTGACCGATACCGCTCGACGGCTTGATCGAACAGGGCCTGCGCCTTGCTGGTCTTGGGCTCGGTGCGGGCGATCGCCGTTTCGAACCAGAACACCGTGCCGTCATCTTTGGTGCCGGATGCCACGGTCGCCCGCGCCAGTTCGATCCCCTGACGGTAGGTCATCAACGCGCGGTCGAGATCGTGGGCGTTGAACTCCGCACAGTGCCCGGCCATCTTGTAGCCCAGAAGCGCCCAGGCCCGATCGTCGTCGGCCCGTTCGCGGGCGCGCTTGAGTGACCGCAACGATTCGGTCGCCAGGTGCGGCGGGATCTGTGTCAGACCCAGAAACACATCGACCGCTTCGCGCGGGTCGTTCAACCGGTCGCGCAACAGGTCGCCCAGCAGCATCTGACCGGTGCGCCAACCGTCGATGTCGGTTTCGCGGGCGAGATACTCGCGATATGCCGCGAGCGCCACCTTGGGATCGGCCGGTGGCTGAATGTGCAGATGTTGTATTGCTCCGCGCACCAGCAGTGAGCGGATTTCGGCGGCGTCTTTATACGGGGGACCGATGCGCGACAACAGGGTCAGGGCCTGGCGGGCCCGCCCCAGGTCGTAACCCTCGATGATCGCCAGTTGCAGCCGGGCTTCGTTGGCGGCCGGCAGCTCGGGAAACGATGCGATCTTCTCCCAGGCCTCGATGGCGTGGATGGCGATCTCGAGGTTGTATCCCTTCTCGAAGCCGCTGAAATAGACGAGTTCTTCGGGTTCGTTGGCGTCGGGGAACCACGCGTGATACCGCCGGTAGGCTTTGAGCAGATCAGAAAAATGGGTAAGATCGCGTGAGAACAGACGGGCGCGAGCCAGTTCAGCGCGCACTTTGTATTGACGTTGGGGTTGCCATGACAGCAGGCGCTCGAGCTCTTTGAGCGCCTCGGCATACATCTTCTGTTTCTCGAGAATCTCGGCCAGCAACAACTGCGCTTCCCATTTGCGCTCGGCGGCGACCGGCACCGCCCGCACGACGCGTCGCAGCAGTTCACGGGCTCCATCGGGATCATCCAGGTCGGCGCAGTATTTCGCCAGGAACAACCAGCGTTCTCCCGGCTCGCGCGTTGGCGTTTCGCGCAGGAAGGCCATGATCTCGCTTTTGTTGCGCTCGTGCTGCGCCTTGATCAGTGCCGGGTCTTCGACGTCGGTCTCTTTACCGCCCTTCTTGCCTCGGCCTCTCGCCGAACGGGTACCGCTCGCATTGGCCGTTCCTGATGCTGCATCGGTCTCGTCGTCGACCGGCGGCTCGGTGGTCAGCGACGCCACCGTTGCCATCGGGGCCTGCGGGGGGCGGGGCAGGCCGGTGGCGAGCGGGACTTCGTAACCGGCACTGCCCGTGGCCAGAGGCACCTCGGGCAGGGGCAACAGCACTTCGGCATCGGACCCCAGGCGCGGCATTGCGGACCCCGAGGCCGGCAATCCCGGTTCGGAACCCGGTTTCCCAAGCGGTTTGACCCAGCGGGCGGTGCCCGGGTCAAACGGTCGGGCTGACCCGGTGGCGACTGGCGCCGGTTCGGGGACAGGCAGCGGCGATGTGCTTGGTGGGGCATCACCCGGGATTCCGCCCACGGCTCCGTCTTCGGGCAGCGGCCCCGGATCACCCGGCCAGACTTTGCGTCCGTCGGGCAGGATCGTTGGTTGCGTGCGGGTCGGCGAGGCGATCGTTGCCGATGCCGATGCGTCGTCGTCTTCGTCGTTGCGCGTCGCACCGCGGACCGAGGCCGAGGCCGTCGCAAATTCGGGGTCGGTCTCGGCGGTTTCGCTGGAAACCGCCACCGTGGATGCAGCACTGATCGCCGTGGCGGTGGCTGAAACAACGGCTGCCGGCGTCGCGAGGGGCGTGGTCGAGGCCATGGCTGTCACTGGCGAAACCGTGGGGGCGGAGGCCCCGGCCGGGGTGCCGGCGACAACGTTGGCCGCCGGTGAGGCGCTCTGTGCCCAGCCGACAGGGACCAAGACAAGGGCGACAAGAACCGGCAGCAACCAACCGCGGCAGAGTCTCGCGAAACCCGCAGAGTGCGGCCCGGCAGCCGCGCAAGAAGCCCCATCTCGCGTCGCCCCGAACTGCTGTTTTCTCAGACGGCAGTCGCGCGAGAGCGGCAAGGTCGTGTCGTGCGTCGTGGCGGAGAACTTAGTCAATGGCGGATGACCAGAGCCTTTCCCGAACAATCGACCGCAGTTGTCATAGGGTTTGCCGCACGGGAAGCGACGGACAACGCGGCGGCACGCAACCGCGGCCGGGTCAGTGTACCAAAAGCACCTCATGCTGCCAAGGGGGACGAGGAATGTTGTCGGCGATTTCGTGTTTATTGAACGGGGAGGATTGCTTCGACCTGACGAATCAATGACCGAAGACGTGTTGCCATTGTATGGAAAATGTATTGCTTCATTTACTCATCTGGGTCGGCATACGGATCAGCGGCGGCCTCTTCTGGCTCGGGCTCGAGCGGTTCGGCGTCGATGTCGGCGACCAGGGCCTTGTCACCGAGAGCAAACAGCTCGCCGATGGTTCTGATGGCCAGATCGATGCTCGGTGTTGCGAAATGATGCCCGCCGATCGACTCGCCCCAGACCCCGGCCAACTGGGCCGGTGACGGCAGTTCGCCGACGGTCGCCGGATTGTCGTCCCAGAAGCGTTCGACCGCCAGCAGAACGGCTTCGCCGGGAGCGACGACAGTTGGCTCGGGGTGGTGGGTGCCGGCGAGGACCTCGAACAAATGTGCCCAGGGCCACCGCGGATGACCGATCACCCGGCGCGACAGTACGACCACGGCCAGATGATGCAAGAGAACCATGCGTAGCGATGTCGGCCAACTCTGCCAGGTAGCCAGATCAATGCCCGGACCAGCGTGGGTGTCGAGAGACGCCAGTTCGCGCAACGCACCGAGGTCGAAGTTCTCGGTGCGGACTACGGCAGCGACACGTTCGACCAGCCGATCGCTCGACAGGACGACTTCGCTGGGTCCGAACGCGATCACCAGCGTGCCGGCCGGCTCGAGCCACTTGTAGAACCCATGCCGGTCGCGAAACAGGCGCGATCCGAGCAGATACTGGTCGTCGAGGGCCACGACCCCGGCGTACAGTTGGTCGAGGGCCTCGGGCACATTGTCGGCGATGGCCGCAATCAGCGTCTCTTTCTCGTCCTCGGGCAGTTTGCGCTTCAGGTGCCCGTACGCATGCAGGAGCGCGTTGTTGCGCTCGACCATCGGGTCATCGAGATGCTCGGCGAGCTGGCGCAGAAAGGCGCGGGCCCGCGGAGGTTGCGCCGACACGAGTTGGCCGCAATGCAGATACCGTTTGTAGCTCTGGGCCATGACCCGATACTTGTGCTCGGCCCAAAGACGATGAAATGTGTGGGTGCGGGCCGGCCTCATCGCCGCGCCAGGGTTTCGAGGTAGCGCGGGTTGATGTTGATGCGCAAACGCCAGCGCGGATGGGTGAGGCCCCGCACCTGCCCGGTCGGATCGAGCAGGTTGTAGTTGGCATCGACACGCGCATGCCAGCGGTCTAGCCAGGGCCCGAACACCCCGAACAGTTCGCAGGTGTAACCAAGGCGCTTGCACAACACCCGGCGATCAATACGTTGTACATATTCATCGAGGCGTTCGAAGTCGAGCCGGTCGTGCAGTTGTCCAAAAGCACGCATGGCTTCCCAGATGCCGCCACAGTGATCGGGTTCGAGGAGAACGTCGCAGAACGTGCGTTCGAGGTCGGTGACCCGCACGAGGGTGCCGCTGTGAAAGAGGTCCATCGCGCCGAACGCGGCTTCCGCCGGGCGGTAGACGGCATGGTATTGGTTCTGGTCGATCATCACATCGGCCTGGCGCATCGGGCTGACGACCGTGTAGGGGAACATTGGCCGGCCCTGAAGTGTCAGGCCATGAATGAGCAGCGCCGTGCCGTGCGACAAGGTGGCATGGCTGAACAGATGGGCGGCAACCAACACGGGGTCCGGCGACCACTGTCGGGCATCGACGATGTCGATGGGGATGAGCGCATACAGGCCCTTGCGTACCCGGCGCAGCCACCCGCGCTCAACGAGCCCACGCAACAATGACTCGCAGTGCCGCGGGTGCAACCCGCTGCGGCGGTGGATCTCGTCGAGGGTGAACAGCGTTCGGCCGGAAGCGGCGAGCCCGACGATCAGACGGGCGCCGTGCCGTCCGAGACCACCGCGATCGACCGCACCCAACAGCGCTTCGGTTGTGGGGTCGGGTGTGGAGTCGCCGGTGCGCGGATGCCGCACGGGCTCGGGCGGCCGGTCCGTTGGGACGGGCTCGGTTTCGGTTGGGTCTGGGCTCATGTCATCGTGCGGTTTCATGGTTCGGGTTCATTTTACGACCTCGCTGGTCGCAGTACAAGGGGTTCGGAACGGTAACTCGTTCTCTCACTCTTGCAGGGGGTACCGGTCTGTCGGGTATAATCCCATCGGTGCGGTTCGACACGGCCACATTAAGTATTGGTGTGTCGACCCCGCGAAGAACAGCACGATTCTGGAGAACAGCCATGAAACGACAGTCAATCGGCGCCATCGCATGCATCCTCGGAATGGCCCTGCTGGTCGGCACGACGGTCTGGGCCGGTGGTAACGGGTTTGGTCCGGGGTTTTTGTGGGGCAGCCTGATTTCTGCCCACGCCAACGAGGGCAACCACGCCAACGACTGGACAATGTGGGAACAGATGCCCGGCAAGATCTCCGATGGTTCAGTGTCGGGGCAGGCCTGCAACCATTGGCAGTTGTATCCCGAAGACATCGACTGGGCAAAGAAGCTCCATCTCAACGCCTTGATCATCTCGCTCGAATGGAGCCGCATCGAGCCGATGCAGGGTCAGTTCGACGAGGCGTCGTTGGCCCACTATGCCGAAGTGCTTGGTGCCGCGCGCAAGGCGGGGTTGCGCCCGATGGTCGTGCTGTTCGATCATACCTTGCCGCAGTGGGTTGCTGCCAAAGGTGGGTTGATGGTGCCCGCGACCATCCTCGATTTCGACAAGTACGCTGAGGTTGTGGCCAAGCGACTCGGCGACAAAGTCGACGAGTGGTTGCCGCTGCGGGAGCCGGTTTCCTATGCCACCCGGGCTTTCAAAGACGCGCGGTGTCCGCCGGGCATGTGTGACGTGACGCCCTACGGCAAAGCGGTTGCCGTGCTGATGGGCATGCAACGCGGTGCCTACGATATGCTCAAGCGGCACGATCTGGCCGATGCCGACAACGATGGCGTCAACTGCGCCGTCGGTCTCCTGCACGGCATGACCTGGGTTCGCCCGGCGCGCATCGACAACCCGACCGACGTGGCGTTGGCCCGTGCCCAAGACGGGTTGATGAACTGGACCTTCCTCGACGGTGTGCTGCCGCGAGCGCTCCCGGCCGGTCAATCGGGTTCCAGCGGCAAGGGCGAGGCGTTCGGCAAGAGCGACACCTTTGGCAAAGGCGGGTCGGTTCCCGGTGGCGCCCCGATCAATGCCGGTGGCCCGTTGTTCCCGAAGGCGGCCGATTTCCTGATCGTGAACTACCGCGGCCTGGCCGAGATCAAGTTCAACCTGCTCAAGCCCCTGTTCGTCGAGCGGGTCGTGCCGCAGGGCATGGCGGCCGACGACCTGGGGCAAGTCATCGATCCGGCCGATCTGGCGAAACTGCTGGTTTCGCTCAAGTCGGTCCAGGTGCCGGTTTACGCGATGGTCGGTGTCGACGATCGCGCCGGCACGCGTCGTGAGGCCTTCATTCTCGAGCATGTGCGTCACGCCGTGGCCGCGGTTGCGCAAGGTGTCGATCTGCGTGGGTTCTTCGTCGAACCGCTGTTGTCGGGCTTCGAATACGAACATGGGTTTGCGCCGAAACGTGGGTTGTTGACGGTCAACACTGCGGTTCAAGAACGCAAACTCGCTCCGGGCGCCGATATGCTCGGCAAATGTGCCGCCGCCAACGGGTTGCCCTGATCGTTCTTCGCTCGTCGTCGATCACGCCGCGGCGCAGTCAGGCCGCGGCGTTGTCAATTGGCGAGTGCGGCGACGAAAGCCAGGATCAACAGCAGGCAATAGATGAAGGTGAGCGCCTCGAGGACGCTGCGCCCGGTGATCGTATCGCCGGCCAGACCCATGCGGCGGCGCCAGCGCGCTAACTGCAGGCGGTCTTCGTCACCGAGCAGGTCGCGTCCGGCTTGCAGTTCCCAGTGGTGCAGCAGTTCGTGGGCAATGGTCTTGGCCACCTCGCGGCGCACCAGGCGCAGCGTCGCCTCGGGGAAAACGCGGCGAAACGAACCGTAATACAATGTAACTACGGGCCCGAGATGGTCGGCGTCGGTGTGATACGTGCCGAGAATGTAGAGCCCCGACAACGAGCCGGGCTGCCGCTTGGCGCGTCGTTCGACGCGAAAGCCATGCACGCCGCGCCGAAACCGGCGCGGAATCTTGCGCAGTTGTTCGCGCACGATCGCTTTGAATACTGAGAAGTTGGCCATGGTTGATCCCGGGTCATGGTATCATGCCGCCGCATGAACACGGTTGCTTTTGCACAGAACGGTCCGGTTGCGCCGGCGGGGTGGCGACCCCGCCTGGTGTTGTTCGATTACGGCAACGTCATGGCCTGGTTCGACAACCGTCGCTTCATCCGCCGCCTGCTCGCCGGCTCCCCGCGCGATCCGGAGGTCGCGTGGCGGCAACTCTACGCGCATACGGCGTTGGCCTCCGAGTTTGAGCGGGGCGAACTCGACGAGGCCGTTTTCCGCCAACGGGTGTGCGACATTCTCGGCATTCCGCTCGATTGTGCTCTCTTTGACGAGGCCTTTGCCGGCATCTTCGTGCGTTCCGAGGTCATGACGGCGTTGGTCGAGTGGCTGGCACCCCGTTGCCGCATCGGCTTGCTGTCGAACACCAATGCCCTGCACGAACGTCTCGAGATCCGCACCAACCCGGCGTTGCGCTGGTTCAACCAACTGACGATGTCGCACCGTGTGGGCGCGATGAAACCAGACCCGGCCATCTATCACGACGCCATCGCCCAGGCAGGCATGGCCCCCGAGCACATTCTCTACCTCGACGACATTCCCGATTATGTTGCCGAGGGCCGTCGGCAGCACCTCTGGGCCTGGCAGGTCACCGACCACGACAAGATTGCGGCCCGGGTGCGCGCGCTCTGGTCCTGATTTGTAATATATTGTATTGAACAAAACAAGCACCCCCGGCGTCCGCGAGGTCGCCGGGGGTGTTGCCGTCGTGACGAGAACGGTCAGTCGTCGATGAAGATCGGCTCGGTCGGGGTCGGCACATGCGAACAGTCGTAAACGAGCCCCTTGGCGTTCTTGCGCTTGACCAGGCCAATGCGGCGGTCGCCGTTTTCGAGTTGGCGATCGTAGGTGGCGTTGACCCACTTGTAGACGAGGTCGGGATCGCACAGGTCGAGGCGGCGGGTCGGTTCGCCGTCGCGGGCCCAGCAGCCAGCCATGAGGATCTGGGCGACCGAGACCTTCTTGCCGCCGCCGAAACGGCCGCCGATCAGGCGTTGCGCGATGTCGACATGCCGGTACCAGACGTTGCGCCAGACCGGATGCAACAAGCCGGCGACATCGAGGCAGGCCATGCCGAAGGTGCCGCACCCGGCGCCCAATCCGCGGCGCGGTTCGTTGAGCCCGTTGTAGATCTTGTCGTAACCGCGCTCTTTGTATTCCTTGATGAATTTGACCAGACGGTCGTAGGTCGACTGGCTCAGTCTGAACGTGATGAAAGCGATGCGACCCGAGGTGTAGCGGTCGGGCAGTTGCGGATCGAGGTCGGCCGCGGTTTCGAGCGTGCCGGGCATGTTGGCGAACAGGATGCCGAGGCCGACGCCTTCTTTCATCAACATTTGTTTGTTGAGGGCGTTCGAATCACCGACCGGAATGCTGCCGGCCATCATGCGCTCGTCACCGTTCTTCAGTTCGATGAAGACGTGGCCGATCGAGTGCTTGTACTGCATGTGGTGGAAAGTCAGTTTGTTGCCGGCGGTCGAGAACAGCAGCGCGCGCGGATTGGCCCAGCTCATGGTTCGCGGTGGGCACATGGCAAAGACCGTCAATTCCTGGCAGTCGGCGGGCAACGAGACGCTGCAGAACCCGATTGCGATCAACAGCACGAGCATCAGTTTGCGCATGATCAACCCCTTCTCGATGGCAGACACGAACGGGGCCATCGGTTCAGTACATCAATTCTTGCAGATTGTGGTCGGAACCGTCAAATTTTGCTGACCTGGCCACGGTGCACCGAAGCCGCGTACGCGTGGTGCCGCCGTCTGGCATCAACCGCCGCGGGCCGGGGTGATCACCAGCAGTTCGTCATCACTGCGGATGACATGATCGCCTGCATTGATGCGCAGTTCGCTGTTGGGTGATTTCACTGCGACGAGCAGTGAATTTTCGGTGGCGTGCAGGAGCGGAACGGCATCGCGAACGGAGCGGCCGACGAGATTCGCCGGGGGTTTCACAAACAAGAGTGCGTTGCCTTCTCCCGGCGTAAGCAAATCTTCAAAGAACGGGAGCAAACCCTCGTTCATGGCGATTCGTGCCAGAAGACTGCCCGAGACCTCACCCTGGATGACGATATTGGTGATGCCGCCCATCTTCAGATGGGCACTGTATTCGCGGTGGTAGAGTTCAGCGCAGAGGTGAATGCCCGGGCGCAAACGAGCAATGGACAATGCAGCCAGCAGGGTCCTGGCATCGATGTCGTGGTTCGCGCGGTTTTCTCCGGCTTCAGAGAGGACGATGGCCACGTCGGCACGGGTGATTCCAGCCCTTTGGAGCGCGTCGATGCGCGTGAAATCCTCGCGCACGACGCCGATGCGTTCGGTGCGGATGCCCCCGGTGCGTAACTCGTCAAGATCGGCCTGTGCTGAGACGAGAATGATGTCGCGGTCGGCGTAACGAGGTTCGGCAAGAAACTCGCGAACGATAATGGCAACTTTGGCGCTGAAGCCGCAAATGACAATATGGTGCTCGAGATCGTCGGGGTTTACCGGGCGTTGCATCGCTCTCTCCTTGAGTTTGTCGATCATGACGGCAGATATCGTGCCGGTCAACATCGCGAAGACACTCATGCCGAACAACGACAACAGTGCGAAAACGAGGCGACCGCCAAGGGTCGCAGGATAGTCGGCATACTGATTCGAGAGCAGTGAGAACAAGGCCTTCCAGAACGCGTCCTCGGGGGTGTTCAGGGTCGGATTCCGCCCGACTTCGAACTCGGTGAAGCCGATGGTGCCGAACAACAGCGCAAACAGCAGGAACCCGGTCAAGATCGAGTATTCGACGGCCCGCCCTTCGAACACGCCGCCAAACTGGGCGACACGGCGCTGAAAGACGGTAGCAAGCGAGAAGACGCGCAACAAGCGCACGAGTTGAAAAATGCGGCCGAGGCGAAACACCCGCAACAACGGGAGCACGGCGAGGATATCGATCCAGTGGTTGCGCAGAAACCGTGCATTGGACGGACTTACGATCCAGCGGAGGATCAGTTCGATGACGAAGAAGATGGTGAGCGCATCGGTCAACAACTGCAGTCCACCCATCATTTCCGGTGAGATGCTGCATGTCGTTTCGACCACGAGGAGTGCAACAGACAGGAAGATGAGGATGACCACGATCAGTCCTGACAGCGGATGATCGACGATTGCGCGAATTCTGGGGTGTCGTCGGCGCTCGACGTTTTTTTGCAGGATCGGTGGTTCCGGCTTCATGCCGGGATTGTAGTGGTCGGCACCCCACCGATGCAACCGCCACCGGTTCTGTGTCACAATGCCGGTCTGGAATCGAATTCACACGGGGACGGCGATGGTCGGTGCGGCGATGGTGGTGGTCGGCTGGGCTTTTTTCAGAGATATGCCGATGATCCTGAGGAACTCGGAACTCGGGATTCGGAACTCTGCGTGTTTTTTCTGGAGGTGTCGACAGCGGGTGGCCGTTGAAACTGTAATGGGTCGCTGGCCGTGAGCGACAATCAGACCAGGCCGAACGTTCGGGAGCCGTGGCGCGCCGATCTGGCAGCGCCGTTCCGTTCGTTCCGCCTCATGGCGTACGAAGAAGCGTTGCGGCACGGCCACACCGACGATCTGTTGCGCGAGCTCCACGAGCGACTGTTGGTCGAGGACGACCCCGAGTGTCGCATGCTGCTCGAATACGCTATCGCCGCCGTCGCGCGCCGTGTCGCCCCGCAGTCGGCAGGAGTCATCGTTGGCAAAGACGGGACGCCGCGCGTGCCGGCGACGGACCATGAGTTCGTGACCGAACTGAAGCGCGTCGACCCGGCGCAACGGCTCGAGTTGATTCTGGGGTGTGACGAGAAGCGACGGGCCGCCCTTGCCGTGCATGCTCCCGATTTGCTCGTCGGCGAGACCGATCCGGTCGTGGGGGCGGCTCTGGTGCGCACGTTCGCCAAACACTGGCCGCAAGAGCGGCTCGACGTCTTGACCAGCCGATTGCTCGCACCGCATCTGGGTTTGCAGATGGCGGTGCTCGAGAGCCTGGTCACGTTGGCGCCACAACACCTCGTCAAGCAGTTGCCGCTGTTTCTCAGTTCGCCCGAACCGCGATTGCGTGCGCTGGCGGTGTGGGGCCTGGTGGCCGTCGATCCCGACGAGGCGCTGCAGCACCTGCAAGGCATGCTGCTCGGCTCCGAAACCCGCACCAAAATGGCGGCGATCGGCAACCTTTTCCTATTGCCGTTCGAGTCGGTCAAGCCGGTGTTGCTCCAGTTTTTGGCCGCAGAACAGGATCTGGAACTGCTCGAAGAAGCCGGGGCCCTGGTGGCGATGAATCCGGATCTCGACATGCCGTTCACGTTGGCGACGATGGCTGAGCAATCGTGGCCGCAGAAGACGGCGCTGCTCGAGCGTCTGGTCGATGCGGCGGCCGAGGCGGTCGAAGCCGCCGGCCTGTCGGGAACCGACCACGCCGGGTACCTGGCGCGCCTGGCGTCCTTCCGCGAGCGGCGCTCGGCGATGTTGTTCGTGCAGGACTGGTTGACGCGTCTCGATGCTGCCGATGCCGACGTCGAGATCGAACTCGTCGCGTTGATGCGGGTCTGCATCGGTGGTGAACCGGTGCGCCTCGCGTTGCGTGAAGCCCGTCTGTGGAACCTGACGCCCAAGGCGCGGCAGATCCTCGATCGGGTGCTCGCCGCGGGGCCCGTGATCGATGCCGTTCCCGTGTCGGCACCTGTGGCCGCGGTGAAGGTCGATTCGCAGTCGGGGACGGTTGCGCCCACGGTGGGAGCACCGTCTGACGACGCGGCGCCCGCTTCCGCCGTGCCCGTCGAACCAGCTTCCCCCGTTGTGGTTGCGCGCAAAACTGCAGCCCCACCCCCACCCCCGGAACGAAAACCGGAGACGACCGTGCCTGCGCCGGTGGACACCCATCATGCGCCGGTGGCCGCGACGCCGGCAGACCCCGGCCACGCGCCAAGCGCGGTCGCAACCGAGCCGTGGGCCGAGTTGTCGCTGACCGGTAAAATACAACGTATTGCTTCATGGCGCAGTGCCGATCTGCCGGCGATCAAACCGCAACTGACCGAGATTCTGCGCGACCGCCAGTCGCCGGCGGCATTGCGGGCGGCGGCGTTGCGCCCCGCCCGGCGCCGCGAGGGGCCGGGGGTGGCCCGGGGTGGCGAAACGGGGCTGCACAACGCGAGTCCCCACCACGTTAACGCCCCCCACGAGTATCTCGCCCGCCACGGCACCGATGTTATCGTGCCGGTGTTGGGCAAGTTCCTCAATGCGCCCGATCCATGGGTGCGGGCCACGGCCTTGCAGGTGTTGCGGCACTTCGACGGCGGACAGGCACTGTCAACCGTGCGGGCCCTGTTGCAGAGCCAGAGCGAAGATCACCGGCGTTCGGCCCTGGCGAGCATCGTTCAGTTCGATTGGGTGCTGGTTCGCGACACGCTGTGCGATTTTCTGGCGTCACGCCCCTCGGCTGCTCTGCGTGACGAGGCGCTCGGTCTGTTCGAGCTGAACCCTGACGTGGCCAACATGTATCCACTGTATCGGCTGTCACGCCTGCTCGAGGGCGAGGCCCGTGATGCGGCGAAGGCGACATTGGACCGCTGTCGCGACCAGTTGCTCGAACTGGGCATGATCGCCGCCAATCAGATGGGAACGCTCGAACAGGAGTGGGCGCGGCGGTGGGGCGAAGAGCAGACTCGACGCCAGGCGCCGCCACCGGCCTACAGTCGCCGCGCCATGCAGGCCGGGCGCGGGCAGGGCGCATCGGACTCGGCGGAGACCCTGTCGTGGCCGGCCTGGATCATTGCCGGGATTCACCATGCTTTCGTCACCGCGCCGATTCGGTCGGCCGTGTTGTTGATCGCCCTGGTTGGTCTCGGACTCTTGTGCACGAGCTTCGTTGCCGATGAAGAGGCGCCCGAGGGCCCGCGACCCGGGCCGGTTGCCGGTGCCTCCGAAACGAAAGTCGAAGGGCGTATCGAGGCCGTGACTCCGGACATGTTGACGGTTCGCACGTCTGAGGGTAACTTGATGCATATCCAGGGCGAGAAGAACTGGACGCGCGGGTACGCGACCGGGAATCATGTGGCCGGCTGGGTCTTGCCGATCATGATCGACAAAGACGGCGCCACGGTGGCCCGCGTGGTGATGATTCGCAAACGTGACTAGGGAGCGAGACCGATGGCTTTCAACCTGCAGGTGCAGGACATGGGCGGCACGCCGGTCCTGTTGGTCAGCGGGTATTACGACGACCTGGCGCATGCCGATGTGGCGCGCGAGGTCGAGCAGTTTTTCGCTCAGGGCAAGACTGGCGTCGTCATCGATCTGGCCGGCTGCAAGGTGATCAACTCGCCAGGCGTGACCGGCCTGGTCTCGCTGGCTTTGCGCGTTCACCACGATTTTCGCGGGCGCATGGCGTTCTGCGGCCTCGATCCCACCAAGACCCGGGTGTTCAAACTCGTTGGTCTGGCCGGATTGGCCGATCTCACCACCGACGTGAGCGGGGCCGTGTGCGCTGTCCGCCAACCCTGGGAGGACCGCGGCTCCGAAGGGTGAGCCATTCCTGCGGCATTGGGTTGGCCGCACGCTCTCGTGTTCGTTTCGCCGGCGCCATTCCGGTGATATGATGCTCGCACCATGTCGCACCTGATGAGCGCCGACGAAAACAACGGCACCACCACCCGTCCCCCGACCGGGTCACTGCTGCGGCGGTTGTTGCCGTATTTTCGTCCGCACACCGCGTCGTTGGCGGCGGCAGCGCTGGCCGTCATCATCGTTACCGCCGTGCACCTGTCGCGGCCGCTCATTCTGCGGGCGATCATCGATGTGGCGATTCCCCAGTCCGACATGGGTTATGCGATCCGCGCGGCGTTGCTGTTCGTCGGCTGCCTGGCGATCGGCGCGGCGGTGCGGTACGGGCAGGTGTTGGTCCTCGCGCGCATGGGAGCCCGCATCATTGCCGGCATCAAGACCGAACTGTTCACCCACATCGTGCGGCACGGCATGCGTTTCTTCGACCGGCACAAGGTTGGCACGTTGCTGACGCGATCCGAGTCTGACGTCGATCAGCTCAAGGCGCTGTTCACCAACTCGACGGCCCAGGTCTTCTCGAGCCTGATCATGCTCTTCGGGGTCGTGGGTATCGTCGTCTACGAACAGCCCTGGTTCGGCATCTGGGTGGCCTTTGCGGTGCCGCCGGCCAGCGTGGCGCTCTATTACTACATGGGCTACATCCGCGGCCTGTACCGGCAGATCCGCGAGAAGAACAGCGAGATCACGGGTTACATCGCCGAATACATCCAGGGTGTGCCGTTGATCCAGCTCTACAACCGCGAGGCGGCGGTGCGCGACCGGCTGGTTGAATACAACCGCGCCAAGTATGCGTTCGAACGCAAGACGATGATCATCGACTACGTGCTCTTCTGGCCGACGTTCAACTTCATCACTGAAACACTGGTGGTCATTGGCGTTTTCTGGTACGGCAGCAACCAGATCGCCGCCGGCAAAATGAGCGTGGGCACGCTGGTCATGTTCATCGAGTTGTTGCGCCAGTTCTTCGGGCCGATCCGCGAGTTGATGATGGTCATCGCCCAGATCCAGACCAGTCTGGCGGCATCGGGGCGCATTTTCGAGATTCTCGACACTCCCACCGACGTGATCGACAGCGTCGCCGAAGCCCGCGAGCCCCGATTGCAGAGAGAGTTGACCTTCGACAATGTCAGCTTTTCATACAATAAAGACGTTGTATTACATGATGTGAGTTTTGCCGCGAAGCGTGGTCAGCACGTGGCGATCGTCGGTGCGTCCGGGTCGGGCAAGACCACCTGCGTCAACCTGTTGCTGCGTTTTTATGACCCGACCAGCGGCGCTGTGCGCCTCGATGGCGAGGATATCCGCAGTTATCGCCTCGAAGACTGGCGCAGTCGTCTTGCTCTTGTATTGCAAGAGGTCTATCTGTTTCCCGGCACGATCATGGACAACCTCAAGGCCTTCTCGCCGGAAATCAGCGATGCCACCGTGATCGCCGCGGCGGAGGC
Organism: uncultured bacterium; assembly: GCA_964483805.1. Lineage (GTDB taxonomy): Bacteria > Muiribacteriota > Ozemobacteria > Ozemobacterales > Ozemobacteraceae > CAZADH01. The sequence goes on along the minus strand of CAZADH010000002.1, from coordinate 28,819 downwards.
GATCGGCGCGCACGAGTTCATCATGGCGCGGCCGCAGGGTTACCAGACCGAACTGGCCGAGCGCGGCGCCAATCTGTCGCAGGGCGAGCGGCAGTTGTTGTCGTACACGCGGGCGATGGTGCGCAATCCCGATCTGCTCATTCTCGACGAGGCCACGTCGGCGGTCGATGTCATCACCGAACGGGCGCTGCAGCAGTCGATGCAGTTGCTGATGCGCGGTCGCACCGCGATCATCATCGCCCATCGGTTGTCGACGATCCGCAACGCCGATCTGATCCTGGTTTTTGCCGACGGGCGCATCGTCGAGTCGGGCACGCACGCCGAGTTGATCGATCGGCCCGAGGGTGTCTATCAGAAGTTGTCGGCCATCCAGGCGATCAGTGAAGAACGGGCGGCGGCCGATGTCTCGGCGGTTCTTGGGGCCGGTGTTGCGCCGACGGGGTCGCGGTAATGAGCGAAAAGACCGAAGAACTCCGTCATAACAGGTGGTATTACCTGAAGTGGGTGTTTGGGCAATACCGCGAACGCCTGCCGATGATCGGCCTGCTCATCCTGCTCACCGTGTTGTCGGTGGTGGTGTCGGTGTCGTTCCCGCTGCTGTTTCGGCAGATCATCGACGCGCTGGTCGGCAATCTCAAGCTGTTCAACGACGGCAAACTGTCGCTCGAGGTGGTGTTCGCCGAACGCAACCGCCTGCTGCTCGCGTTGCTGGCCCTCGGTGTCGCGGGCATCTTCACCGGGTTGTATCCGTTTCTGCGCGGCCGGCTCAACCTGCTGTTCGAGATGTCGTTCCGCGAGAAGTTCTTCGGCGAGATTCTGACCAAGAGCCACCGGTTCTTCCTGCACTTTCGCACCGGCGACCTGGTCACGCGTCTGACCGAGGACGTAAAGAATTTTCCGCCCGGCCTGTCGTGGGTCTGCTGCTCGGGCATCTTCCGTGCGCTCAACTCGAGTTGCATCATCTTCTTCTGCCTGCTGTCGATGCTGCTGCTCAACGTGAAACTGACGATCATCGCCATCCTGCCGTTGCCGGCCATGTTGTTGCTGTTCATGAAGCTCGAGAAGACCGTCGAATCGCGCTATCGCGACCTGCAGAAGGGCGTGTCGCAGACCAATGACTTCCTCGAGTCGGCGTGGTCGGGCATCAAGATCGTCAAGTCGTTCAATGCCGAAAAGCCCCAGATCGGCCTGTTCGAGAAACTGATGCAGAAGCGCATCGGGCTCGAGATCGACATGGTCATGGTCGAGGGCCTGTTCTCGGTCTATTTCGAGTTCATCAACTATCTGGGGCAACTTCTTGTATTGCTCTTTGGCGGCATCATGGTCATTCGCGGCGAGATCTCGATCGGCGTGTATTACGCCTTCTTCACCTATCTGGGCATGATCGTCGGGCCGCTGGTCGATATTCCGGTGCTGCTCGTCAATCTCGCGCAGTCCTGCGTGGCGATCGATCGTCTCGAAGAAATGGTCGAGGTCGACCCGGCGTCGGCGCGGCCGCCGGCGGGTACCGAGAAGATTGCCGCGCTCGAAACCGTCGACTGCCGCGATCTGGCGTTTGTCTTTCCGAAGGCCAAAGTGGCGGCCGATAAGACCGGTCAGGCGCCGGGACCGAGCGGTGCGCTGCCCTCTTCCGGCCAATCGCCCGCGACCGTCGGCCCCCTGGTCGGTTGCACCGCGGTTCCTGAACCGCCGAAACCGTTTGCCATGTCGGGCATCAGTTTCTCGATGCGGCGCGGCGAGAAGGTCGCCATCGTCGGCAAGATCGGGTCGGGCAAGACGACCCTGCTCAATCTCGTCGCCGGTGTTCTGCAGCCGTCTTCGGGTGAGATCGCCGTCAACGGTCGACCGCTCGGCGCACTGGACCCCACCGAAGTGCGCAAACGCATCGGTTACATCCAACAGGAACCGGTCGTCTTTTCTGAGACCGTCGCGGTCAACATCGATTTCTACCGCGGTGCCCCGCGTGAGCGGCTCGAAGCCTGCGCGCGCACGGCCCAGTTCGCCGCCGAGATCGAGGCGCTGCCGAAGAAATACGACGAGAAGGTCGGGCAGCGTGGCATCACCCTGTCGGGGGGGCAGCGACAACGTCTGTCGATCGCCCGGGCGCTGGTGGGCGAGCCCGAGTTGCTGCTCATGGACGACGTCACCTCGGCGCTCGATGCAGCCAACGAGCAGCGCTTGTGGCAGGACCTCAGTAAATACGGCAGCAATATCACCTGTCTGATCGCCACACACCGCCTGTCGTCGGCCCAGAATGCCGACCGCATCCTCGTACTGGCCGACGGTCGCCTGGCGGCCACCGGTACGCATCAGGAGTTGTTGCGTTCGTGTGCGATCTACCAGGAACTGGTGCGCGAACAGGGGCGGGCTGCCGAGACGAAGTGACGGCCCGGTTACCCTGCGTTCGTTGGGCATGGGTGGGCAACGGAGCACCGCGAAAGTGCGGTGTGGGGTGCCGATCGGAGAAGGGTCTGTGGGTTCTGTTCGCTCGGCACGGCGCGCCGTCGTATAATCGGGGTTGGGGGGACGACCCCTGAAGTGCGGAGACACGCCCCCAGACGCGAGGATGGGGCGCAGGGTGCGCCCGCAAGGAGAGCCAAACATGCGTTATTACCTGCCTCACGAGTATTTCTCACTGCCGGCGAAGGAAGTGCTCCTGCGTATTCAGAAACACCGTGAGAAGCTCGGTGACGACCTGCTCATCCTGGCGCATCACTATCAATCCGATGCGGTGATGGCGCTGGCCGACAAATCGGGCGACTCGTTCGAGTTGTCGCGTTTTGCAGCGGCCGCGAAGGCCACCCGCATCATCTTTGCCGGCGTGCACTTCATGGCCGAGGCCGCCGACATCATGACCCGCGACGACCAGACTGTGGTCTTGCCGCACGGTGACGCGGGTTGTCCGATGGCCGACATGGCTCCGATCGACGAGGTCGAGGCCGCGTGGCGACAACTGGCCAGTATCATCGATGTCGAGAAAGACCTGATGCCGGTGACCTACATCAACTCGCACGCCACGGTGAAAGCCTTCTGTGGGCGTCATGGCGGCATCATCTGCACCTCGTCGAGCGCGCGGGCCGCTGTCGATTGGGCCCTCGAGCGTCGATCCAAGCTGTTCTTCTTCCCTGACCAGCACCTCGGTCGCAACACCGCCATCGATCGCGGCATTCCTGAAGACAAGATCGTCGTCTGGGATCCCCATGTCGGCCTCGGCGGGCTTACGGTCAAGGCCGTGCGTGATGCGCAGGTCATCCTCTGGAAGGGCAACTGCCACGTGCACACCCGCTTCAAGCCCGAAATGGTGTTCGAAGCGCGCGCGCTGTTCCCGTATTGCGTCGTGATCGTGCACTCCGAGACCCCGCGCGAGGTGCTCGAGCTCGCCGATGCCCACGGCTCGACCCGCACGATCGTCGATTACGTCAACAAGGCCCCGCCAGGTGCGACGATCTTCGTCGGCACCGAGGTCAACCTCGTCAATCGTCTGGCCAAGCAGTCATCGCTGAAGATGGTGCTGCCGCTGGCCCCGTCGCCCTGCCCGAACATGCACCGCAATACAATCAATGACATTCTCTATGTGCTCGACCAGTGGCCCAACGTCAACGTGGTCCGGGTGCCGCCCGATGTGCGTGACCCCGCGCGAACAGCCATGGAGCGCATGCTCAGCCTGCAGGTTTGAGGCCGGTCGCAGACACCACAACAGTACAGGGCGCCCAGCCCGCCGGACCCGCCGCATGCGGTGCGCCGGTCTTGTACCGTGCCCCCGGTTGTGATATTGTCTGAGACCTCGAGTGCGTCTCATTGCGTTTTCCCGCGGTTGCCTTGATGAGGCAATACGATGTATTTCATTCTCGGTCGGAGGTCTCCTCGTGCGCAAGTCGTTCGCCATCGTTGTGCCGGCGGTTGTCGGCGCGGCGCTGCTTGTTTCTCCTGTCGTGGTTGCGGCCGGGTTCGGCAATCTTCTCGGCGACAGTAAGAGTGTGGTCAATTCTCTGTCGCGGTCCGGCAAAACGAAGCCTGCCCCCGTGAGCGACGACGACACCAAAGGCACCGTGTCATCGCTGACCGACAAGGGGCATGCCGTCGATGGTGACGAGGCAAAGGGTTCGGTCGACGCGGCCGCCGACGGTGGCAATGCCGCGGCTCCCGCCGCCGATGAGCACAAAGACGACCAGAAGGGCTCGCTTCAGAACAAGCTGCTCGGCAAGCTGACCGGCATGGCGAAAGATGCGGCGATCAAAGCCGCCAAGAAGAAGCTGGCCGATACTCTGAACGGCAAGAACAAGAAGTCCGACAAGAATGCCGTGGCCAGCGGCTCCGCGACGCCGATCGAACCGGCGCAACCCGAAGGTCCGACCCCCGAAGAAGAAGATGCGGCACTGGCGGCGGGCAAACCCGTGCACGTGGGTCGGGTCGGTCAGGTTGCGTGTGACCGTGATGCCAAGGGCGTCGAGAAGTTCATGTTGGTGACCGACAAAGGTCAGGTCGTGCCTTTGCAGGGGCGGACGCTCGAGCTGCGCAAGAGCGTCGGGCAGAAGGTCTGCGTCAAGGGTTACCTGATCAAAAATGGCGAAGCGAAATCATTGACGATCACCAGTCTGGCACCGGCCAACGAAACCACGACGGTCGCGGCTGCTCCCGGCGAAACCGCCGCCGAACCGCCGGCTAAGCCCGTTGTTGCCCCCAAACCCGAGAAGAAGCGAAAACTGACCGCCAGCGACGTCAACCGTGCCGTGGGCAATGTGAACAACTTCCTGCGCGGGCTGCGCTGACTGAGCATTTTCCCGGCCCGAGACGGCGTTTCCGCCACGTCGATGGCGGGCAACAGCAACTTTCAAAAAAAAGTTTACATCCGTCGTCGCCCGCTGCGTCTGTACCGGTTTTGCCGGTGTGCGTCGGTGTGCGGCGATGTTTGTCGTTGTCGCGCGCGAAATCATTCACGAAACATCATTCGCTGCCGAAAAGGTTCATGGATTTGTTTGCCTCCTTATGTTTCAGGCCGGTCCCTATTCGTGGACAGGCCTCTTTTTATTTAACGGGGGAGGCGATGGTGACGGCCGACGCTTCGTCGAGTTCGTACCGGGTGCCGGCCCAATGCCCGGGGATGGCGCGGGCGGTGGCGTCGGCAATCTCGTAGACCCACAGTCCTTCGCGCCCGGCGTAGGTCGTGCTGCCGCAGCAGAATACCGCGGGATGATCGCTGGTCGCCGTGACCACGCTGCGCCGATGGATATGCCCATGCGCGACCACAACCGGCCGCGATCGCCCCGGGACCCGGGTTGCCGCCACCAGGTCGGCCCCATTGGCGAGCCCGTGCGTCGAGACGCCGATGTTCAGATACCACGCCGGTGCCACCGGCGCATGGTGCACCAGCAACACGACGGTGCGGTCGCGCAGTTGTGGGTCGGCCAAGGTGCGTCGCACCGCCTCGATGTCGCTCGGCGGCACCGTGCCGTCGGCCCGCCAGAACGCCCGGTGTGGCTCGGCACTGCACACGGCGACCACGGCAGCATCGCTGCCGATCTTCTTCACCACCGGCCAGTGACTGCCCGGGGCCGCCAGATCGGGGCGGTCGGTGTGCATCAGCTCGGAAAACGTCAATACAAAGTCTTGCATGGCCGCGGACCCGACGTAGAGGTCGTGGTTGCCAGGAACGACAACAAAACGCGGGGCCCCGACGGCATCGACCACCGGCCCCAGGGTTTTGCGTGCGCTCTGCAATTCGCCCCGGGTGCCCAGGCAGGTGAGGTCGCCCGAGCAGGCAACGAAGTCGATGCGGTGGTCGGCGATGAAACCCGCCAGGGTAGCGACCTTGCTTGGTGCTTCGCGAAATGCACCGAACCGGCGCAGCACCATGTTGAGACCGCCGATCCAGCGTTTCGACCACAACAGGTCGGCCCCGGTCAGGTCGGCCGGGGATGGCAGAAAATGCAGGTCACTGATGTGCAGGATGCGCGTGGACATGGCCGACGATCGAGATCATAACCGTTCTCGATAGACGGCGGCAATCGGTCGCGGTAGAATCGCACGGGGTGAAGCGGCTCGTCCGCGTTGCGTGGTGGCAAACGCCCCACTTCGAACCGTCGTTTGCAGGGGGGCAACATCGATGAAGCTCGGATATCCCACACACCCGCGTCGTGACGTTCTCGACGAAATCCGCTGGATCGCCGATCAGGGCTTCGATTTTGTCGACCTGTTTCTCGAACCCGATCGCGGCGATCTGTGCATCGTTGATGCGGCGGCCATCAAGGCTCTGCTGGCCGAGCGCAAGCTGGGAGTGGTCGGGCACACCGCCTGGTATCTGCCGATCGGATCGCCTCTCGAACAGTTGCGCAGTGCCGCGGTTCAGGTGGCCCAGCGCTACCTCGAGGTATTCGCGGCGATCGAGTGCAAGAAGGTGACGATCCATGCGCACTGGCCGCCGTCACTGTTCACCGACGAAGAGGGCATCGCCTTTCAAACCGAGTCGCTCCGCCACATCATCGGTCTGGCCAGCAACCTGGGCATCGGCATCATTTACGAGCCGGTGGGCATGCATCAGGAGAGTGTCGAAAACCTGACCCGGATCCTGCGCCTGAATCCCGAAATGGGATTTCATCTCGATATCGGTCACTTCAACCTCAATGGGCGTTGGCCCGGAGATTTCGCCAAAGCGTTCGCCGACCGGCTCGAGCACGTGCATCTGCACGACAACGATGGGCGGTCCGATCTGCACCTGCCGCCCGGCGCCGGCAAGATCGACTGGAACCGGCTCATCCCGGAATTGAAATCGGTCTATGACGGCACGATCACCCTCGAGGTGTTCAGCCACGAGCGTGAGTACATCACGTTGGCGCGTCGTTTGATCCTCGAACGCTGGAATCGGGCGAGCGAACCAGCGGAGCCCCCGAAACCGCCGGCCAAGAAGGCCCCGCCCAGAACCCCGCGCTGGGGTCGGTAAACCCCCGACGATCGCGGCGTCGTTCGACTCCATTCGTCGTGTCGGTTGACGTTTTTCCTGGCGTTTTGTCATCTGCCCGTACATATTTCTGCCTTGCGGGCCGGTTCGACCCGCGGGGTTGCCCATTGGCGGCGAAAGGACGTGACGATGACGAACTGCCGGGCTGCGTGTCTGCGTGCCATCCGGGCGCTATTGCTCTCGGTCGTTCTCGCGGCGGCATGGGGCAACGCGTTTGTTGCGGCGGCCGAGATTCCCGTCGACCCTGACTTCCGCGGTGAGACGATTTACCGCGTATTGCTGACGCGCTTCAACGACGGCGACGCCACGAACAATTTTTACGGGCGCGAACGCATCGATCGCGGAGATCCTCATTGGCGGGGCGATTTCGCCGGGCTGATCGCGGCGCTCGACTACGTTCGCGACCTGGGGTTCTCGGCGATTCTCATCTCGCCACCCATCGAGAACCGCGGTGCGCTCGATTACCACGGTACCTTCGGCTACGACTGGCTGAAGGTCGATCCGCGGCTCGAGTCGCTGGGTGGCACCTACCTCGATTTCATCCGCGCGGCCCATGAGCGGGGCATGAAGGTGATCCAGTCGGTGGTGGTCAATCACACCAGCAACTACGGGATCCGGCACCAGTTCTGGATCAACCGCCTGCCGCACAAGTACTACCGGGCGAAAGCGATGGTCGTGCCGTGGCCGTACGAGATCGTGCTCGGCAACTACAAATCGGCGTTTCGTGACGACAACGACAACCCGAAGGCGCCCGACTGGTTCTGGGAACGGGTGCGGCGCGACCCCTTCGGCGGCGAACCGCTGCTCGACCCCAAGACCGGCACCACCGTACCGAAAATGGATTATCGCGCCGATCGGTTCTTCGGCACCGACGAGGCCGATCTCGACCGCAACTGGTATCACCGCAACGGTTGGATGACCGACGCCGACTGGAGCGACCCCGATGCAATACAAGGTAAACACCAGGATGCCGACTCGATCGATCTGGCCACCGAGAACATGACGGTGCGGGCCTACTTCCGTGAAGCGGTGCGGACCTATGCACACTGGGGTGTCGACGGGATCTGCGTCGAACACGCCCGCCATGTCGATCGCACCGATCTGCATCGCATGGTCGATGATTGGCGCGGTGATTCGCCGCACCTGTTCTTCTGTGCCGAGGTCGCCAATCTGGGCTCCGGGTGGGGGGATGCGGGCAGTCCGCAGTCGTTGGCCCGGGTGCGGCCGTGGTATTACACCCGCGTCGCCGCCGACCCGGCCGAGCCCGACTCGGGCCCGGATTCACGCATGGCGGTCTTCGATTATCCGCTGTTCGTCGGGTTGCGCGACACGCTCGCCGTGGCCACGTTCACCGGGTTGGCCCCGATTCTGAGCGCCGACTGGATCTACGGCAACCCGACCACGCTGATCACCTTCTTTCAGAATGCCCGCGTCGGACCGACATACGATGTATTTCATCGCTTCAACGGCCCCGACGCCAACGCCGCGCTGGCCTACAACCTGATGTGGACGGTGCGCGGCATCCCGTGCCTGTTCCAGGGCGAAGAGATCGCCTTCATGAAAGGGGCGCCGGTAACGATCGGCACCGGTGCCGAAGTATTGGCGGTCACGGGGCGCGCCTACTTCGGGGGCAATCTGACGCCCGCGTCGCTGCCGACCACGCAGAGCCACCCGTTGTATCGCCATATCCAACGGCTCAATCAGATCCGCCGGGCTGTGCCGGCCCTGCAACGCGGCCAACTGGTCAACGGGCGCGTCTGGTCGAACGGCATGTCGTTCGTGCGTCAGATGCGCACGCCGGAGAACATCTCCGACAGCTATGTGGTGGTGGGGCTCGGTGTCGGCGCCGATCAGACCATGACCGTGACCAATGTGCGCAGCGGCAACTACGTCGATGCCGTCACCGGGGCCACCCAGACGGTGGCCACAGCGTCGTTACGACTGACCTTCACGGTGAGGGCGAATTCAATTGGCGCCTGGGTTCTCGACGGCCCGGGCAAGATCGGCAATGATGGCCCGTGGCTGCAATAAAATGGTTTGCTATGCGGCCGGTGTCGGCGCCGCGTGCAGTTGCAGGATGACCACCGAAATGTCGTCGGCCTGGGGGCCGGCTGCCGCCAGATCGCGGTGCCAGGTGCGAATGCTGCGTTCGGTCGCGCCGGGGGTGGCGCCGATCATTGCCGGCAGCGCGCTTTCCAGCGCCTCGTAGCCGATCTGACCGCCATGACGGGCAATCGCTTCGACCAGTCCGTCGGTGTAGAACAGAATCGTGTCGCCGGGTTGCAGGGCCACGGTGGTCGTCGGATACGCGGCCTTGGCGCGGGTTCCCAACGGGAAGCCGGCCGTCGACAACGACTCGATGTGGCCCTTGCGCAACAGGTAGGGGAAATTGTGACCGGCGTTGCTCGAGTGCAATGCGAGCGTGCGCAGATCGAGGAAAGCGAAGAAGCAGCTCATCATCTTCTTGCGTTTGAGCAGGGTCAAGAAGAGTCGGTTGAGTTCGTTCAGGATGCGTGAGGGGTCGGTTCCTTCGGCGGTGAGGTGCGCCACGAGCGCTTTGGCCATGGCCATGACCATCGCGGCGCCGACACCGTGGCCGCTGACGTCGCCGATGAGGATGACCAGGTTGCTGTTGTCGGCCATGAAATAGTCGTAGTAATCACCACCGACCTCACTGGCGGGCAGGCACGAACCATAGATCGCGCCGGTGCCAAAGGTGAGCGGTTCGGTCGGGAACAGGCTTTCTTGAACGATGCGGGCCACCTCGAGATCTTCGAGACCTTCCATCATCGTGTTGAAGGTGGCCGCCAGGTCGCCCAGTTCGTCGCGGTCGAGAACCGGCACCCGGTCTGAAAAGCGGCGGTCGTGCAAAGCCGAAATGCCAAGAGTCAGGTGGCGGACCGGTTCGAGAAAACTCTGGGCGAGCAGACTGCCGACCGTGGCGCTGACCAGCACCAGAAGCACCGCCCCAAAGCCGAACTGCCAGCGCAGGACGCCGATTTCGGCGCGGATTTCATGATCGCCGGTGACGGCGACGAGCGAGTGGTCTGGCAGTTCCTGGCCGCGCATGCCGGTCAGCAGCCACGAACGGCCGTCGCGTCGGAGCGTGGCACGAACGGCCGGAGCATTGTCACGCAAGCGCATGAGCAGTGGTTCGATCCAGCCGCTGTAGCGGTAGTTGGGTGGAAAATCATACTGTCGGCTGAACTGGTCGACCGCGCACATCTCGGTATGCGGTATGCGTCGGCCGGCGGCCAACAGACAACGTTTGATATAGATGCGCGCCAGGTCGGTGCGTCGCCAGCCCAGGACGAGCAGATACTCGGCCCGTCCGTCCGGCCCGAGAATCGGGAAAAGGAACTGGAACGTGGCGTCGCCCGGAAGGCGAAACTCGGTGATCCGCCCCAGGTTGCGTGTGAGTTGTGAATACAAAACGTCGAGATCGAGACCGGCCACCGCGCCGTAGAATTGCGACACCGGATGCTGGGTCACTGCGGTCGGATCGGCGTCATCGTTGTTCATCGTGCGGATTGTATTGACGGCCACCTGGCGCATCATCTTGTCGTTCACGCGTGCTTTGGGGCCGGGCGCTTTGAGTGACCAGCGCACGTCACCCTTTGGATCGTAGATCGTGGCGTGACGCGTCTTCAGCAGACGACAGAGACGTGACACCCGATCGCTGGCGGCCTCGAGCAGCGGGCGTCGCGAGTCGTACGGCCGACCGAGCGTGTCGCGTAAGGTGCGTTGATGATGGCCGATCAACTGAGGGAACTTGGCGTCGAATAGCTTCAGGCCCTGTTCGACATCGAGTGAGGTCTGACGCTCGAGCGTGACCCGTCGCTCGCGCAGGTAGTTGTACGCGGTGGTGCTCATGAAGGCCAGCGGTAAAAAAGCGGCGTAGAGAAACAGCAGCACCAGTTTGGCGCGAATCGAGATGTAGATGGTCCAGCGACCGGTGGCAATGAGCCACGACATGATCGTGAGCACGGTGAAAGACAACAGCAGGACCGCCACCACTGCGAGGCGCTCGCGCTCGACATCCCGATTGCTGGGGCCCATGGCTGTGGCAATGACCAGGACCGTTGGCAGCGCCATGCGCGCCGCAAACCAGCGCCCCTCGTGGCAATAACTGCCAGAGGTCGTCGAGTCCAGGCGCGGATAGATCTGGCCGAAGTCGACACCCGGCAAATTGAGGCGTTGGCTCACCGAGGCGATCGGCTCTTCGGCATCGAAGAGAGCAATCGCGAGCGACTTGGATCGACGATTGAACGCGGCAACCCGGTCGACCATGCCGCGTCGTTCAAAATCGGGGGTGTGGTTCAGGTGGACGATGAGCAGGCCAAGGTTGGCGAATGAGTGGGTGAACGCGTAGGCGCGATCGAGTTTGTAGTTGACCGACTCGAACCGGTCGGGGTTGATCTTGGCGATGTCGACCATTGGCCCATAGAATCCGCGAAACAGGACCTCGTCCTGGCGACTGGGTTTCTTGTTGTCTGTCCAGTCGCGAAAGAACGCGGCAAGTCGCTTCAACACCGTGCGGGGAGGTTGGCCATCGCTCAGTTCGCCATCGACGTTGCCCCGCCAGTCGACGAAGGTCATGGTGAACATGCCGGGGAACCGCCGCTTCGCGTGCGCGAGCAGGCGCTGCAACTTCGCACGCGGATTGTCGCTGTGCGGCACACGCACGGTGAGCTCGCGGAAGAACGTGTTCATAAACCGGACCGTGTCGGCGTGTGGAACGATTTCGCCGAAAGCATGGTCGAAACGGGCAAACAACCGATCGAGTCGCTGTTGCTCGATTTCGCGCCAGACCTGGTTCGACGCGAGGCAGATGAGCACCACCGGCACCCCGAAAAACACCAGGCACATCGCTGCAAACCGCGTGGCGGACCATGGGGTCATGGTCGTCGGTAGGCGGCCGATGTCAAGGCGCTTCGGTCAGTTCAAACCCGTCTGGAACCGGTATGCCGCCGACATTGCCGTGGTCGGCCCCGTCTGTGGTTGAATGACGCCGCCTTGCAGCGTGATGGTGTAGCGCTTGTTGATGGCGAGGCGCCCCGACCCGACCATGATCGTCAGCGTCGTGCCGGGGCCATCGATGCTCATGTGGCTAATGCCGCTGGTCGCGGTCAGGGTGGTGGTACTGCCGGCATCTTCGTTGCGCACCTTGACCGTGAAGTTCGTGGGCACAGCGGCCAGCGGCGAATTGAACGTGACCGTGAAGGTTGCTGCCGAATACGGCACGCCCGGCGTGTAGTCGGTGCTGTTGAGCAACGTCGCCACTCCGTTGATCTGGGCCTTCACCTGCGACACGGCCAACAGGCTGGTGCCCGCCGTCGGCGTCGTGCCGGCAGCGCCCAGTTGCTGGGCCAATTGGGCGGCGGCAGTGCTGTAAACGGTCGTCGACTGGCGGCTGAGCCCGGCGACCAGGGCGCGTGTGGTGGCGACCACGCCCTGGTTGATGTGGGTCCGGGTGGTTGCGTTGTTGAGAACGTCGATCAACGCTTGTGCCTCGACATCGCGGCTGAACTTCGAGCCGACCGGCTGCACTATTACGGTATTATTACCTGCGACGAGATCCGCGGCGCCGTGGAACCGCGAGAACGTGCTGATGGTGCCACCCTCGACCCAGATATAGGCCAGACACGGCTGAATGGGAACATTGGTGAACGCTGCGGTGGCGCTTCCCCCCGTCGTGGTGTTGACCGTCTGCACCTGCGTGGTGGTGCTGCGGTTGGGATCGCTGGTGTTGATGGTGACGAGCGTGAATGTGACCTGAACCCCGGTGGCCGCCCGAATCGTGGCCCCAGGGTTTGCCGATGGCGGGTCGATCTGGACGCTGAAATTGACCGTTGCGGTCGGGGCGGGCGTCGCGGCAATCGCGTCGGCGCCGGCCGGGTTGGCGTCAGGACGCTGCGCGCAACCCGTCGTCAGACACGATGCGACGAGAGCTGCGACCGAAAGAGCCAGCATGAACAGTCGGGTACGAGGATAGAACATGGCGGTGTCTCCGTAACACTTCATAAATACATTTTGGCGCCGCTCGCCACTGCGTGGCGTCAGGCTCGAAGAACAGTCTAGCACAGGCGACCGGCGGGCGCCCGTCGAATCTCCATCGGAGGCTACGGCACCACCGTCACCCGGGTACCCATTGGCAGGTTCCAGTAAAGCTCCTCGATGTGGCCGTTGGCCATGGCGATCGTTCCTTCGGTCCAGTCGTTGCCGGCGCCAAAACCGTGCAGGCCAAACGGGCCGCCCAGCGCGGTGTTCCAGGGTGGCCGTTGGTGGTTGAGCGCCGCGTCGAGAATCGCCTCGCTCTCGGAAGCGGTGATCCGGCCGGCAGAAAAGGCGCGTGCCGCGTCTGTCGGTGAGGGATACGAGAGTCCGATGAACAGGTGATACCGGCTGTTCTCTTTCTTGTAGCAGATCTGGTAGCTGCCCTCGGGCGTGCGGCTGTCATCGATCGTTTCTTTCTGACCGACCGGGTTGGCCCCGAGTGCGATCGGAAACGTCGCCAGCACGCGACCCCGGTCGAGCAGCAGGCAAAGATGCTCGCGTTTCTTGACCAGCACCTCCGGAAGCGCCCCGGCCGGGGTCACGCCAAACGACTCGAGTCGCTCGCGGTAATGGCGCTCGGCGCGCGCCTTCCCTTTGCCGGAGCAGAAACTCGCCAGTTCTTGCCCGAGAAAACGGCCCGCGCGGGTGTCACCACCGAAGGCAATCAAGCCGGCGACGCCCAGCAACAGCAACACCAGGAGCGCGATCGTGCATTGTACGACCGTGGCGCCACGACGTCGGTGGTCGTGGTCTGTTTTGAGCGGCATCGTCGACATGACAGTTTCGAAGATATCACACCGGGTGGCCGTGTGACCCGGGCAGAAACCTGCCCTCTCGCCCGTGGAGACACGAGTTGCCCGCGCCCCGCCCGTCATGCCTGCCGCACGACAATAATGTTTGCGACGTTTCTAAAATAGAAAGCAGTGTTGACAAAAGCGAAAGAAAGGATTATAAAATGATTGTGACGCGATCGAGCAGCGAGACATCTTCGCTGCCCAACCGAAATGTCGAAGGGAGCCGATCATGAGTGACGAACGCCGTGAGATCCTGAAGATGCTGGCCGACAAGGTCATTACCGTCGATGAGGCCGAACGCCTGCTCAAGGCCCTCAACGAGGGCGAACAGAAGCGCACCGCCGACACCGGTGGTCCGCTGCCGGGCGCCGACCCGAATCGCGGCGGTCGGCCCGGGTTCGGGCCGTTCTCGGCGCTCAACGATATGCTCTCGGGGATCGGCCCGATGGTCAGTGACATCATTCACGACTCGCTGGCCAACATTCCGACGACGATCGGGTTCAATGAAGACGGCGATGCCGATGGCGACCGCGAAGACGAGAACGACCTCGAAGAGTTGCGACTGACCGAGGGCCGACTCACCATCGAGAACGGGTTCGACCTGACCATCCGCGTGCGGCGTCGCCCCGGCATCACCGACGCCGGCCGGCTCGAGTTGCTGGGTGCCGTCGGTGACCAATGCGAGATCGTGGCCGGACATCCGCGTGCATACAAAGTATTCAAAGGCCGGCGCCGCATTCACATCGTCACCGACGATGAGAGCCTGACCGTTAAAGTGCCGCCCTCGGTGGCCCGCGTGCGGGCAACCATGCAGGCCGGTTCGATCTATGTCGTCGGCGTGCCGACGGCGGTCAAACTCCGCACGATGGGCGGGAACCTGCATCTGCGCAACATGAGCAAGACCTTCGAGGCCAAGACGATGGGCGGCAACCTCGAGATCGGCCTGGCGCCAGATTGGCAAGGGGAGTGTCGCGCCCACACCATGGGCGGCAACATTCGCGTGGCCGTGGCGCCGGGGGCCAATGGTGAGATTCGCGCGGTGACCATGGGCGGCGCCATCGAGGCCGGGCCCGAGGTCGGGCGCATCACCTACCATCGCGGGCTGATGCCCCGCAAGGCGACGGTGCTCGTGGGCGACGGCAACCCGGCCACCACCCTGCAGTTGAAGACGATGGGCGGGTTCGTGCGCATCGATCGCGAAACGGCCACGGCCGCCCAAAGCA
The DNA here is from genome assembly GCA_964483805.1 of uncultured bacterium. Lineage (GTDB taxonomy): Bacteria > Muiribacteriota > Ozemobacteria > Ozemobacterales > Ozemobacteraceae > CAZADH01. The sequence continues at coordinate 13,790 of CAZADH010000002.1, read as the reverse complement.
CCGCCAACCCCGCTGGAAGCGCGGACAGTCAGAACCCCGGTGGTGGTGAAGCGGTATGAGCAGCCCGGGCGAACGCGGGGGTGAGCGCCGATCGCCCCACGACGAGCACTTTCATCACGACCACCCAGCGCACGCTGAGACCTCGGCCGATGTGCCGTCGCGCTGCCCGTCGTGCAATGCCGGTCTCGTTGTCGTGAAGCTCGAATGTGCCGCGTGCGGCACCGCGGTGCAGGGGCGCTATTCCTTGTGCCCGGGGTGTCGTCTCGAGGGTGAGATGCGTCGGTTGTTCAACCTGTTTCTCGAAGCACGCGGCAATCTCAAAGATGTGCAGCGGTCGCTGGGGTTGTCATATCCGACGGTGCGACAGCGCATCGAATCGATGTTTCAAGCGCTCGCCGCGCCGGCACCACGGCCCGACCCGCTGGCGGTCCTGCAACGCGTGCGCAACCGCGAAATCACCGTCGATGAGGCCGCCCGCCTGTTGCGCGGCGACAACCGCCCCGCCGATCGCGAATAATCGTCGGGGCCGACCGCAACACGTAAGGGCCGTTCGCGAACGGCCCCTACGTGTTGCGGTCGGCGTGCGTGATCGTCACGCTGCGCTTGAAATGCGTGGCCAGGCCGTCGGCCTTCATTCTGGCAACGGCCAGTTCTTCGCGGCCGGCCAGCGGCAGATCGACCCGAATCTCGAGGCTCTTGGGCAGAATTGCCACGTGAACTCCGCGCGCCAGGGCGCGGTGGGTGCGGTCGAGTCCGTCGGCGATGCGCAGGCAGCCCAGAGCGGTCCAGACCGCGTGCCGCTCGGTTTTGCTGAGAATGTCATACAATGTATGTCTTTTGTCCGGCAGTGCCTTGCGATGATACCGGGCGATCAACGCGATGCGGCGGCGGCGCTCCTCGGGAACGACCCAGAACCGCTGCATGATCAGGTCGCGGCGGTGTTTGTGATGGCGGTTGGCAGCAACCGCCACGCCGATGTCGTGCAGCAACGCGGCGCACGCCAGTTCGACGCGGGTTTCTTCATCGAGCCGGTGCAAGGGCTGCAGACCGTCGAACAGGGCCAGTGACAGCCGGGCCACGTGCTGACAGTGCTCGGCGACATCGGGGCCCAGATCGACGAGCAGTCGTTGGGCGGCATGCAAGGCCAGACCGTCGGTGCCGGCCGCACGTACGGCGCCGTTGCCGCTGCGCCCGGCGGTGCGCAGCGAGACGTCGGCAAGAGGCAGATCAGCGTGGGGATGTCGTGCCATTTCGATCAGGACCGGTTCCGGCATCGCATTCTCTCCCGAAAAGCGCAGCGTCGTTGGACCTCGGGTCTCGGCGCGTGGTTCGCATGACCGGCACGATCAGGCGGTGGTTCACCGCGACGACGACCCGGTTAATTCATCGGCAAGAAGCCGCCGCCACACCACCGGGCAGTTGCCGCTCGCGAACCACTGTCGCAGGCCGGTCAGGTTCGCGGTCGACAGCCAGGTCATCTGCAATACGCGAACGCGGGCGGCATGAATGGCGCGTCGCTCGGTCAGTCGCTGCAGCAAAAACAGCAACGCGGCCGTGTCGTCGACCTCGTCGCGATGGGCCAGAGCATAGACGGCGCGGGCATCGGGGTCGGGCCAGCGCAGGCCGGCGATGGCGTCGCGCACCCCGCGGTACCGTGCCTTCTCTTGTGCTTTCAACCGACCGATGACCTGTTCGGCAAAAACGTCGTCATCGTGGGTGTGGCCCAGGGCATCCTGCAGGCTCTTGAGCGAGGTCAGCAGCGGTTTCGCCAGCTTTCCCAGTTGCTCGCTGCAATGCTCGATGCCGTACCGCAGCCGCTTCACCTGGATGCGCCACGCATGCAACGGCGCGATCGATGCCACCGGGTCGCGCCAGTCGATCGCCCGGGCCCGCGCCGCGCACTCGCGCACCTCGCCGTCGAGCAATCGCCCGGCCGCGCTGGCAAACGGGAGCCGCGCCAAAGCACCTGCGGCCGATCCCCTTGGTCCCACCCGTGGCGGGAGCTCGAGCGGTGGCGGTTCGGCGGTGATGACCTGCCGCAGTTCCCGATCGAGTTGGGCCTTCTCGGCCGTCATCGCCCGGTGGATGCGGTGCAGATCGGCGTGCAGCCCGCGCGGCGCCCCATCGGCCAACTCGACCCAGTTCTCGAGCTGCACATCGAGGTCGCGCAGGCCGTTGAACTTGCGCATGAAGCGGCGCAGACCACGATCGAGCTGCCGGGTGGCCCCAGGCTCATACAGGGGGCCGAAAACACGCAAGGCCGACCGCATGCGGCGGCAGGCCACCCGCAGATCGTGAACGGCCTCGGCATCCCATTGCGCCAGGATGCGCTGCAGTTCGGCGGCCACCGCGTCGCGGCGTCGCATCAGCATTTCGTGGGCCTGGGCGGCCACCGAGCCGGGGCGGTCGAGGGCGGCCGGCGCCGGCCGGGGTTGGGTGGCGCGGCGGGGCGTGCTCCGGGCCGGAGTCGATGCGGTTCGTCGAGGAGCGGGCGGGCGTTTCGTCGTCATGCCGGCGGTTCCGTTTCTGCCTCGCCGTATGCACGCGGTATGTATAGTCGGCCACATGACCGGCGGGTCGCAACAAGTCTTCGTGCGATTGTACCAGGGGATGGACGGCGACGCAAAAATCGGCGAAAATCACCAGCGCACCTGCTGTGCCGACCCGAGCGCACGGACCGGGGCCACGGATGGCCGCGTTTCGGGGCGGCACCTGGACGGTGCCGCTGCCCCGATGCGCGAAGTGGGCGTTTGCTGCCACGGACTGCCCCAGGAGGGGCGTGCCAGGGTGCGCCAGGAGGGCGCGCAGACCCTGGCGAGGCGGCGCGAAACGACAGGTTCGCGCAGTGCAAACGACCCGATCGATCGTCCCGGAACCAGCCGTCTGTCTCTGAACCCTACGCGTATCCCCAGCGCGTTCGAAGGAAACACGCCATCGATGCATCGTCCTGATGATGTCGGATCGACCGCGGCGAGCACCCCCCTGTCGCCGGCGCGTCCGCGCGCGTGGGTCCTGGTGTGTGCGTGGCTCTTGGGCCTCGTGGTTCCGCTGGTGGTCGGTGAACGTGCGGTGGTCTCGATCATCGGTCGGGTCGAACAGGATCTGCTCGCGACCGTGCAGAGCGAGATGGTCGCGCAGGCCCGTCGTGAAGCAGCCGCCCTCGAGCCGGCCACCGGTTTGCGCGGTCTGCTGCACAGCGCCGAACAGGACGTCGGTTGGCCCGATCCGGAGCGGGTGCGCAGTTGGCACTTCGCGGCGTCGGAGTCCGGACCGATCCCGGCTCAACACTGGGCGCGGCGATTGGTGCCGGCGTTGTCGAGACGGCTCGGAACCGAGCCTCTGGCGGTGTTTGTCGCCGGTTCCGATGGTGCCGACGTCATCGTGCATGGCAATACAAAGTATTTTACCGCCCTGAATCGGCCGTCGCAGAAAGCTGCGCGGCAGATCCTGCAGTTCATGGGTGGATTGGGCACCCGACAGGCCTGGGCCGATCCGGGTGCGGTCGCGGCGGCGCAGCGCGTGACGCCGGCCATGGCCGATCGCCTGTTGCGCAGCATGCTGGGCGAGTATGCGTCGGCACGCAGTCCCCGGGGGGCCGTGGTCGGCATGTATTCGCCCAAGTTCGGGGGCGGACCGCTCTGGATCTACACCCGCTTCCTGCCGGCCTCCGATCATCCGCACGCGCCGATCGTCGGTGGCTACCTGGCGATTCTGCGCGATGCCGATTTGCCGGCCGGATTGTGGCTGGGCCGGCACCGGCGCGGCGCCAACTGGCGCCTGACCCGCAGAGTGGCCGCCATGTCGCCCCGGTTCGTCCGTTCGCGGCACATCTACGCACTTGCCTGGCCGTTGCACCGCGACACCACCGCCCGTTGGGCCGATACTTCGGGTGGTCGACCGGGGCCCCGATCGCGACCGCCCGTCATGCTGGTGTGGCGGCCGTTGGCGAGTCTCGTGCATCCGCTGCGGCCGCTGCTGCCGTGGGTCAGAATTGCGCTCGGCCTGGGTGCCCTGGCGATCGCGGTGCTGCTGTGGCGGTTGGCCCGGCACGATGTGCGTCTGCCGTTGTCGATCTGGGGCAAGCTCGCGGTGGCGACGGGCCTCGCCGTCGTCGTTCCCATCGTGGGCTTCTGGTTGGTGGCTGTGGCGTGGCACGGCTTTGCGCGCCAACTCGACGTCGATCGACGACTCAACGAGGTTCGCGAGAAGATCGGTGTGGTCGGCACCGATCTGGCCGCGCACGCCGACTTTCATGCCGCCGCGATTTCGCGTGTGCGTGAGCGGCTCGGGGCCGATCTCGTGCGCGATCGGTCGCGGGTGGCGGCCCGACTGGCGCGCCTGCAGCAGACCGCTTGTCTCGATGCCGTGCACCTGATCGCGGCCTCGGGCGAGGAATGGACAGTCCGTGCGCCTGCTTCCGACCCTGTGCAGCTCGATCCGGTGGCGGCCGACCAGTTGCGGGAGTTCGGCCGGTTGTTTGCCATTCGCAGCCTGGCCGAATACGGCATATTTACGCCGCAACTCCTTGGGCGCCCCGGGGCGCCGTCGTATCTGACCCGGTCGCGATGGGCGATTGCCGAGAACATCGGGGTGGGCGATGTTCGCGCCCTGGTGATGGACGACGGCGCGCCGGCCGATTCCGGCTTCAGTGGCCTGAAGAACTGCCGCGTCTTGCAGTTTCTTGTTTTCCCCGACTCGCGGCGCGACCGGTTGCCCGTGGCCGAGTTGTTCACGTTGCAGCGCACCGAACGATCGGCCGACGACTATTTCGCGCGTCGGCGTCGCGCCGCGCCGTTTGCCGAGCAACTCGAGTGTCGCCAGGGTGATCGCATCGCTTTCTTTCGCATCACCGATGCCGATCACCCGCAGCTCGAGCCCCAGCAGTGTTGGCCGATCTCGGCCCGGCACGACGGGGCTTTGGCCGAGGTGGCGCGTGAGGGCCTTCTCGAGGCGCGGGCCGGGGCCGCCGTCGTCCTGCCGGCGGCCGATGGCGGTGTAGGTGTGGTCCAGTCGTTCGACGGCGTTCCCTGGGTCGCGGTCGCTCTGGTCGAACCCGACAGCCCGGTGCAGGTGTGGAACCAGCGTCTGTTGCTGCTCGCTCTCGCGCTGTACTGTGTTGTATTGCTTTATGTGTTGGTGCGTTATCTCGAGCGGGTTTTCGTGGGGCCGATCGGGGTTCTGTCGCAGGGCGGAACCCGGGTGACCGAGGGATTGCTCGACGTCGAGCTGCGTTGCGACACGCGTGACGAGTTCGCCCAGCTCGCCGGCGAGTTCAACAACATGTGCCGGGGATTGCGCGAACGTTTGCGCCTGACCCGTTTCGTCTCCGCTGAGGTTCTCTCGACGGTGCAGGCCGGCACCGGGGCCGATCTGGCCCCCGGCGGCGAGCGGTGCGCCGCCACCGTGTTGTTCGCCCACCTGCGTGATTTTTCGGGTCTGTTGGCCAGGCGGTCGCCGGGCTGGATCATCGACCTGCTCAACGCTTGGTTTCCGCTGGCCGAGGCGGCGGTGACCCGCAATGGTGGCAGTATCGACAAATACATCGGTGATGCGGTGATGGCCGTGTTTTCCCCCGGTCCGCAAGACGATAGCGCCGTGCGGGCGGCCCGGGCCGCGTGGGCGATGCGGGCTGCATTGGCCGATCTCGACCGTCGCCGTCGGGCCGTGACGCCCGATGATCCGCCCTTGTCTCTGGGAATCGGCATGGCGACCGGCGTGGTGATCTCGGGACGCATCGGTTCGCGCCTGCGTCGCATCGATCACACCGTCATCGGCGATACCGTGAACCTCGCGGCCCGCCTCGAGAGCGAGAGCCGTCGGGCGGTTGCCACCGGGATCGTCCTCGATGCCGCGACCGCGGCCGGTTGCAACGAGGGCTTCACTCTCGCCGGACTCGGGGCCATTGCGGTGAAGGGCAAGGCCCAGGCCATCTCGGTGTTCGAACTGGCAGGAGTGCCGTCGTGACCCGCCTCGAGAATACAGACGATGTATTGCTCGATGCTGCGGCTCCCGCGGTAACTCGCATCGTGCCGATCGCCGCGGGCGGTCTCGTCGTCGTTTGGCTCCTGCTCGTGTTCATCCCGTTGGTGGCCCTGCGCTTCTGGATCAACAAACTGGTCGTCGATGAAGAGAACGCGTTGCGGGTGTTGTGTCGGCAGAACCTTACCGGTGAGATGGTCGAGTTCGAGGCCGAAACGGCTGTCGGTGCCGGCGCGAATCCGTTCGTTCGGCGGCTCAATCGCGAGCTGGGGATGCACGAGGACGCCACCGCCACTGAGGTCGCCCGCTGGCGCTCCTGCTCGGCGGCCGACCTGACCCGCGTTCGCGAGGCGTGTGAGCGTCATACCGGCATGCCCGTGGTGGCGCTGTGGTTTTTGGCGGCCGAACCACAGACGACCTGGACATGGTGGAATCCGGAGGTGGCGCCCAGGGGAGTTGCCACGGCAGCGGTGCTTCGCCGCATGCGCGAGATTGCCGTTCCGTGGCATGTACGCAGCATCGTGCACAAGGCCGGTGCCAATCCCGAGGACCATTACTTTGCTCACGGCCAACGCCTGTTCGAGGAACTGGTCGGGCGCGGCGCCGGCATCACCGGCATGCGCCCCGAGAACCAGATGCTCCTGAGTGCGTTCCGGCCGATGCGGGTTCTGCACGGCATTGCCGGGTGGGTTTCCTCGATTCCCAAAGGTCGGCGCATCCACGCGGAGTTCGATGCCATGTATGTGGCGATTCTCGATGGCGGTCGCGTCGATCGGAGCCGGCAAATGGCAAATCTGGCGGCGCGGTCGTCGAACCCGCCGCTTCGCCGCGGTCTGGTGCGGGCACCGGCGGGAACGCACTGCGGTTTTTTCGATACCAAGGCCGGTATGGTCTACTACTCGCGGTTGCCGACCCGCTTCCGCAGCGACATTCGCCGCGTCGATCGTCATACAACGTATGGCTCGCCCCGCACGGCTGCGTCCCGGCTTGCTCTGGCGGTGTTCGCCCCCCGGGCCCTCTGGCGTCATCCCTGGCATGACTGGTTGCCCGGTCTGTCGTGCCTGGGATGGCTGTATTTCGCCTTCGCTACGGTGATCTCGGTGCGTCTCGTGTGGTTCGGCCTGCCCGCAGGGCTCAACCTGCGCACCAAGATGGGTGTGGCCTTCGGTTTGGGCCTGGCGTTGCCGGTGCTCGGCCTCGTCGCCATGTCGGTGGCCTGGGAGCAGGCCCGCCAGGCCGTGGTGCCGCAACAGGTGCGCGATCGGGCGCAGCGCACTTTCGAACGCATCGACCGCGGGCTCAGCATTGCCAATCACCAGTGGGCCGCCCGGTTGCGCCGGTGGAACGAACGGCTTGCGGTCCTGATCTCGACCGGGTCGATGGCCTCGTCGACCGCCGCGGTCAAATCAGCCATGCGGCGGATCATCGAGCGCGAGGAGTTGTGCCGCTCGATGTTCCTCTACGCGGCCGATGGTCGCGAGTGGTTCTGGTCTGACTATGGCGAAGAAGGGCGCAGCGAAGCCGTGAAAATGTCGACGATCACCCGCACCATGGCCCAGGAAACCATGACCCAACTCGGCGTGTTTCGGCCGCGCTCGGGAACCACGGGCCTCGAGACGCAGACGATTCTCGCGCGCAGCATTGCCGAGCAGTTTCTCGACATGAGTTACTACGGCCAGATGCTGGCGGCGCCGAATCGCATGCACCGCAGCCTGCTGGGAAACACCGACCAGTGGGAAGGCATCGCGATTCTCCAGGAGCCTCGGCCAGGACCCTCGACAGCCGATGCAGGGCTTCAGCGCGGGTTCTTGACGGCACACGGCGCCGATGCACCGCGGAGCAACGGCACCCTTCGAGGCCCCCAAAACAACGCCGCCTTGCACTGCGGTAGCTCCGCGCGGGCGGGTCGTTTGCACTGCCCGAAACTGCGTTCCGGGCCGCCGTCCATGGCGGCAAACGCCCACTACGCACATCGTGTGCGGGCGGGCCCCGTGGTCGGACTGGCCTTTCTCATCGGCGGCAATGATGCATGCAACCAGCGTTACCTTAGCGCCCTCACCAGGGCGTTGCGCGCGCGTGCGTTGAAGCAGATCCCCGAGCTGTGTGAGCGATTTCCCGAAACTCTCTCGACGATGAGCCGGCCGCTCGCTTTCGACGAGGTGCATCTGGGTTGGCATACACGGTATTTCATCGAGGCCCTGCACGGCACCGAGCCGCGTCACCTGTCGCGGCGGCGCCTCGAACAACGCATCGGCGCGTTGCTGGCCGACCCGACCGCGCCCCGGCCCGATGTCCTGGCCCCCCGTTTCTTCGTCGAAGCCAACTACCGGGGTGTCGCCTGGTCGGCGCCGGTCGCTGCAACGGCACGCTGGGGTGGAGCGATGTCGCTCGGTTTTGGCCTGCTCGCCGTCTTGTCCTGCATCACCCTGACCGTCATCGGCGGTGTCGCCAGTCTGCTTACCTGGCCGCTGCCGACGTTTCTCGCTGCGATGCGGGCGACGGCACGTGGCGACTACCGCTGGCGCCTCGTGCTCGCCCAGAACGACGAGTTCGGCCACCTGGCCGAAGTGTTCAACGGCATGGCCCAGGGATTGCGCGAACGCGAGCAGTTGAGCCGCTTCGTGTCCGACGATGTATTGCAGGTCGTCGGCCGCGACGAAGATGCCGCCCTGGCGCCCGGTGGCGAGTTGGCCGATGTCACCGTGCTGACGTCCGACATTCGCGGCTTCACCACGCTGTCCGAACAGTACCCGCCCGAAGAGATCGTCGCCATGCTCAACGACTACTTCACCGCCATGGAGTGGTGCATTCGCGAGCAGGGCGGCACCATCGACAAGTTCATCGGCGATGCCATACTCGCCGTTTTCCTGGACCGCCCCGGGGATGCCCCATCGCCACACGCCACGGCCACCGCTTGTTCCTCTGTCGACCGGGTCGAAGGCGACGACGCCCGGCGTGACGACGCCCGGCGCGAACAGCGCGCCGTGCAGGCCGCGCGCACCATGCGCGCGGCCCTCACCGTTTTCAACGGTCGCCGCCGTCGCGCCGGCCAGTTCACCATCAAGACCGGCATCGGCATCGCATCCGGCGCCGCCGTCGTCGGCCTCGTCGGCAGTCAGTCCGGCCGGCTGGCGCGCGCCGTTCTCGGCCCGCCCCTCGAACGCGCGGCTTTGCTCGAGGCCGCGAGCAAACAGGCGACCGCGACCGGCATCATGCTCGATGGACCGACGACGGCAGTCGTCGCCCCCTCGGTCTCGTGCGAGCCGCGCCCCGAATTGCGCCTTCCTGGCGAGTTTGCGGGTGAAGCAATACACGAGGTTGCTGTTGTCGTGTGACGGCGCGAGGCAGGAGCCCTCGGGGCCGAAACGCGCGGAGAGCCAAGAGACGAGCGGCCGCACCAGGCTGCATCAGTGCTGGTGCCCGTGCGTTGGTTCTGGTGTGCGGCGACAGTGTTGGCTCACCGAGTTGCCTCTCTGGTGCGCAAATCACGGCAGCAGATCGGCCGCATCAAGGATGTTCAATCGTGAGGTTGGCGACCTTTTCCGGCGTACTGAAGCGCCCATGCGATTTGCCCCGTCAGCCCCGTTGACGGTATGATCGTTGGCAATGAACCGATCTCCAAAAAGCGCGAAAATACCGGTGACGAAACGATCTGTCACGAAGAAACCCCGGCTGCCGATCGGCATTCAAAGCTTCAAAGAAATGCGGACCGGCGGTTACACCTATGTCGACAAGACCCCGTTCGTCGCGGAACTTGCCGACCAAGGCAAATTCTGGTTTCTCTCGCGCCCGCGCCGGTTCGGCAAGAGCCTGCTGGTCGACACGATCGACTGCGCTTTCTCGGGGCGACGGGAGCTGTTCGAAGGGCTGTTCCTCGATTCGCCCGATTCCGAATGGGACTGGTCGCAGACCAACCCGGTGATCCGCCTCGACTTTGCCGAAGGCGGAATCCGCGATGCGGCCGAACTCGATGCCCGGCTACACTCGCTCATCGATCGCTGGACTGAACGATGGGCCGTGAAGTTAACGCAAGGGAACCCCGGAATGCGGCTTGTCGACTTGGTTCGAGCCATTTCTGGTTCGACGGGCAGGCAGGTCGTGTTTCTTGCCGACGAGTATGACAAGCCGATTCTCGACACGCTCGGGAATCAAGATGAGGCCGCCGCCGCGCGGCGCATTCTCCGTGATTTCTATGGGGCGCTGAAACCTCTCGACGAGCACCTGCGGCTTGTCCTGCTGACCGGCGTGAGCAAGTTCAGCAAGGCCGGGATCTTCAGCGGGCTGAACAACCTCAACGACCTGACGCTCGACCCCGCATTCAGCTCGATTTGCGGATACACCGAAGACGATCTCGACACCGTGTTTGCAGCGCATTGCGAAGGCCTCGACCGCGACATGATTCGGCGCTGGTACAACGGCTATTCGTGGGGTGGCGAGAGCGTCTACAACCCCGTCGATTTGCTGCTGTTGCTGCAGAAGCGGCAATTTAACCCCTGGTGGTTCGAGACCGGCACGCCGTCGTTCTTGATGAAGCTTCTGCACGAGCAACCGCGCGCGTTACCCGATCTCGACAGCCTGTGGCTCGGCGCCGAATTGAGCGACAGTGTCGAACCAGGGTCGATGCGATTCGAGACCGTATTGTTTCAGACCGGATATCTGACGGTAAAAGAGACATCAAACGACGCGATTCGTGGCAGCCGGTTCCGGCTGGGTTTTCCCAACCTCGAGGTGCGCTCTTCCTTTTCGCGGCTGGTTCTCGAGAACACCGTGGGCGAGAAAAAGCTGGTTTCAGCCCAGGGAAACGTCCTGTGGAATGCCCTCGAGAAAAGCGACCCCGACGCTCTGCGCGACGTCTTCCACGGCTTCTTTTCATCGATCCCCAACGACTGGTATCGCAACAACCCGATATGTAAATACGAAGGATTCTACTGCAGCGTCGTCTACGGCTACTTCGCTTCGCTTGGTCTCGACGTGATCGGCGAGGAAACGACCAACAAAGGCCGCATTGACCTGACCGTGAAAACACCCTGGGGCATCTGGGTCTTCGAATTCAAGGTGAAGGGCCTCGACCGCTCGAAAAAGCCCGACGAAGACCCGCTCGACCAGCTCGAGGCCAAGGGCTACGCCGAGAAGTACAAACCGGGCGCGCCCGGCAACCCGCTTTCACTGCCCGTCCGTTTGGTCGGCGTCGTCTTCGACCCCGAAACCCGCAACCTCGATCTGTGGCGGGTGAAGGAGCAGCGCTGAGCCAATCGTGTTGTCGAGGCCGCGGTCGTGGCGGGTGCCCTCATCCATGCGGCCGATGTCCGGGTTGATGCGGCGGTTACATTTTGCCCTATCCATCGTGTTTTGAATGTCGTCGCGCGGAATGCTACCATGACAACGTGACAGCCTAATTGCCTGGGAGGTACTGGCGATGGTCGGCACGAAGCAGAAATCACAGGGCAAGAAGAAATACACCTACGGTGACTATCTAACCTGGCCCGATGACGAGCGTTGGGAGATTCTCGACGGCGAGGCCTTCGACATGACGCCGGCGCCAACTACCGACCACCAGCGGATTTCACGAGAACTGTGCGCCGTTATTCACGCGTTTCTTGTCGGAAAAACGTGCGAGATGTTCGATGCGCCGGTCGACGTACTGTTTCCGAAGAGCGACGAGGCCGACGAGCAGGTGACCACCGTCCTGCAGCCCGACGTGCTGGTTGTCTGCGACCCCGCCAAGGTCACTCCCCGCGGCATTCGCGGCGCGCCCGATTTCGTCATCGAGATCCTGTCGCCCTCGACAGCCTCGAAAGACCTGATCCGGAAGCGTCGCCTCTACGAGATTCACGGCGTCAAAGAGTTCTGGACCATCCATCCGACCGACCGCATGGTCACGGTCTACCGCCGTGACGCGGGTGGTGCCACGTTCGGGCCAGCGGAGATCCTCGACGGTAACGATCTGGTTCTCGACGTGCAGTGTCTGCCGGGCCTGGCGATCGAGTTCAACAAAATTCTGCCGCGCCCCCCAAAAATCGTGCGCGAGTCGCCGCGGGAGTATCGGGTCCGCTGACAGGGTGGCTTTGGTCCGCTTGCCCGGAACATGCGGCCATCGAAACTCGTTGATCAAACGAACCGGACGTTGTTAACATGACTTCGCTTCGCTGAAATCTGCGAATCTGGAGTGGTCATGGATACTCGAGCCAAGAGCTACGTCGCTGGTCACATGGGCTTGGTTGGTAGCGCCCTGTGTTAGCGGCATCTATGCCAACAGCACGGATTTTCGATTTCCGAGGTGAATAATGTCGTTGATTGAACACCTTCTTGGCGCTGGTTGGGAACCGGTGCTCCGCCGTACGTTCGAAGTCGTGTTGCGTGTCCTCGGCGAAGACCCTTTTGCCCAGCTCGCCACCTCGGGCGATGATCTGCGCGGCTCGTTGCGAATAGGTGGCGTTGCGCGGTTGCGGGAGGCGCTACGTCGGCAACTGCAGGATTCCCGTGTCGACCCTGGTCACCAAGAGCGGGTCCTCGAAGGGCTCGAGATGTTGATTGCCGAGCATCACGAAACGCTGAGTAGGCTGGTGGAACAGGGCATTATCCCCGGCGCCGGCCTTTCGGCTGGGTCTAAGGGGAGGTGTGGAGCTGCCGGAGGCGTGGATTGACGGTCGCCAACGACCCGCGTGCGTGCGGATGCGCGTGGTGCGACGGTCTGTCCCATTCAGGGTATAATCGTCGGCAATGAAACGATCTCGAAAGAGCGAGAAGACCCCGGTGACAAAACGATCCTCCGCAAAGAAACCCCGGCTGCCGATCGGCATTCAGAGCTTCAAAGAAATGCGGACCGGCGGTTACACCTATGTCGACAAGACCCCGTTCGTCGCGGAACTTGCCGACCAAGGCAAATTCTGGTTTCTCTCGCGCCCGCGCCGGTTCGGCAAGAGCCTGCTGGTCGACACGATCGACTGCGCTTTCTCGGGGCGACGGGAGCTGTTCAAGGGATTGTTTCTCGACGGTCCGGAATCGGATTGGGACTGGGAGTTTCGGCATCCGGTCGTTCGCATCAGTCTGAGCGGCGGGCCATACATAAGTCGGGATTCGTTGCGTGAAGTTCTCGACAACCGCATTGATACGGCCGCCGAACGATTGGGCGTGGAGTCTCCGAAAGCCGGGAGTCCGGCGCTTCGTCTCGAAGCCTTGGTCCGTTCGGTCTCGACAAAATGGCAGGCTGGCGCGGTCGTTCTGGTTGACGAATACGACAAGCCGATCCTCGATGTGTTTTCCAACCCAGAATTGGTTCCAGTCATTCGCGATGAGTTGCGAAGCTTCTATGGGGTCTTGAAGGATGCCGACGAGCACCTTCGGCTCGTGCTGCTGACGGGCGTCAGCAAGTTCAGCAAGGCGGGGATTTTCAGCGGGTTGAACAACCTTCGCGATATCACCCTGTCGGACGAGTTCAGCGCGATCTGCGGTTACACCGAGGACGATCTCGACACGGTCTTTGCTCCGCATTGTGCGGGCCTCGATCGCGAGATGATCCGACGCTGGTATAACGGCTATTCGTGGGGCGGCGAGAGTGTCTACAACCCCTTCGATCTGTTGTTGTTGTTGAAAGAGCGACGGTTCAACCCGTGGTGGTTTGAAACCGGCACACCATCTTTTTTGGTGAAGCTTCTGCACGAGCAACCACGCGCGTTGCCCGATCTCGACAGCCTGTGGCTTGGGGCCGAACTGAGCGACAGCGTCGAGCCTGAGTCGATGCGATTCGAGACTGTGCTGTTTCAGACCGGATATCTGACGGTAAAAGAGACATCAAACGACGCGATTCGTGG
>CAZADH010000001.1:99220-121952 GCA_964483805.1 uncultured bacterium | reverse complement strand
GCAATACATCGACAATACATCAGCCGAGCCGGTTTACGAGGCTGCTCCTCCTGCCGATACTTATGCACCGCCGCCAACACCGCCTGCACCTGCCACTCCACGCCCAGCCCCGGCACACACGGCGGCGCCCGTGGTGCCAGCGGTCGTCGACGAGGAACTGCTGTCGCCGCCCCCGGGTTACGGCACGGTCGGCGACGAAGAGATGGAATGCACGATGCTGTCCGGCGTGCTGGGCGATCCGTTCATCCTCGACAAGGCGCTGGCCAACGGGTTGATCCCCGAATTGTTCTCGACCCGGTATTCGCGAGCCATCTGTCGGGCAATTCTGGCGTTGCGCGAAGAGAACAAAGAGGGTTCGCTCATCGACCGCATCATCCTCAAGAACAAGCTCAAACAGCAGAGCATGTACGACGAGCCGATGCAGGCCTTCCTCAACCGGGTGCTCGCCCAACCGAGCCCGACCCTGAATCAGGTTCTGCATTACATGAACCTGCTCAAGGAGCAGGCCCTCAAGCGCAAACTCAAAGACATCGCCGCGCGCATCGTCGATTATGTCGACAAGCCCGATCCCGACGCGCAGTTAACGCTCGAGAACTTTGCCAACAAGGTCGTCACCGAGGTGCGCGCGATTCAGCGCAGCAAGACGCAGAAACGCATCAACCTGGTCAAAGACGAGATGCGCGACATCGTCAAAGACATCGAACGTCGAGAAACCGACGGCGAGGTCGAGATCATCGGCTACAACTTCGCGCCGTTCAACCTGTTGTGCCAGGCGTTGTCGGGGTTCCGCAAGGGCTTCATGTATGCCATCGCCGGCGCGCCGCGCCGCGGCAAAACGACGTTCACGCTCGAGATGGCGACGAACGTGGCGACGAACTGCAAGATCCCGGTGCTGTTCTTCACCTACGAGCAAACGAAGAAGAACCTGACCTACCGCCTGCTCGCCAAGGAGAGCCGGTTGAACCCCGATTCGTTGCAGCGCAAACGCATTCGCTCCGACATGATCATGGACGCGAAGTTCATGGGCGGTTGGCGCAAGATGCAAGCGTACATGGACTATTTCTACATCGTCGAGGCAACCAAAGAAGACACGATCGATCGCATCCGATCGTACGCCTACAACACGATGCAGGACTTCAACACCGAAGACATCATGATCTTCATCGATTACATCCAGAAGATGCCGTTGTCGCGCAATTACAACGACGAGAAGTTCAAGGTCGAAGAGATTTCGACCGAGCTGAAAGGGCTCTCGATCGAGTTGCGCAATCCGATCATGGTCATCAGTTCGCTGTCGAAGGAAGGCTGTTTCATCGACGCCACCGAATCGGCTGAACGCCCGACGATGTATCACTGCAAGGGCAGCGGCGATATCGAATACGATCTCGATTGCGCGATGATCCAGGCCAAGGATTGGGCCGACACCAAAGAGATCTGCAACCAGCTTCGCCACAAGGCTGAAGAGATGGGCAAAGATCCGGCCCGTATTCCCAAGGTCGACGTGGTCAACCTGTATCTCGACAAAAACCGCGATGCTCCGGAAGGCATCTTCAGCGTCATGCAGTATCTGTTCTTCATCGAGGACAACAAGTTCATCGAGCTGGGTCCCAAGTATGAAGACGAGCAGTTCCGCTTCAGCAAGGTCGAGCAACTGGTGACGCAGTTGATCGAGAATAACTACATTGTATTTCACGACAAGGACAAGAGCGCAGGCTATCAGAAAGGCCGCGTGCAGATCAAACTCAAGAACGTGTGACCGACGCGTCAATTGTTAATTGCTGTCTTTATTGTCTCACAGGAAGGTCTCTATGGATTCGAGGATGAAAATACGTAGTATTGCACGTACACTTACGGGCGCATTGTTTGTCGCTCTTCTGGCCTGGTATGTCACCCTGGTCAGCGGTTGCTCGGCAGGCAAACAGGGGTTGATGTCGATCACACCGCAGCAGTATTTTTTCTCGGCCAAGGAAGCGCTCGAAACCATTGACGAACGGAACTACGAGGAGCGCGATCTCGACGAGATCATTCGCGTATTGATGAACGCTGAAAAAGACGCCAAGAAGCAGGAGATCATCGACAAGTCACGCTTGTATCTCGTCTTGGCGAACACGCTCAAGGCCCGCAAACAATGGGAGACCCAGCGGCTCAACGCGAAATTCGTCGGCGGCCGACCGGAGCCGCTGTTTGAGCTCGACATCAAACCGATCCAGGAAACCCTGCGTGTGGCCAAGAAGTGGTTGCGCTCGTGCCGGGCCGGGTTCAAGACCAACGAGGTGGCTTCAGACCTCGAATACGTCGAAGGCATGTATTTCACCATGAAGATGCTGACGCAACGTGGTGGCGAGCGTGACGAGAGTCTGTGGACAGCGGTCGACTCGCTGCGCCACTGCCTGGCGCGCACCCCGGCCTACAAGAGCGATTTCCGCCTGTTCGGCCGGGTGCAGGGGCCGCGGGATGTCCGGTTGCAGATGATCGAGACGTTGGCGCTTGGCGGCCAGGTCACCGATGCGTACGAACTTGTCAGCGAATACAATTTCCAGCCCGCCTTCCCCCGTGAAGACCTGCCTTGGCTGCATGCGAAGGGGCTGGTTTTGGCGATGCAGGGGCGGTTTCCGGAGGCGATCGAAGCGCTGGCGCATTTCAAGATCGTCGCCCCCCAGGATTACCCTCGCGTCGACGGGGCGTTGTGGTTGCTCGAGGGCGTGTATGCCGCGTTGGCAGCCGAGACCAAAGACCGCAATTTCGACATCGAGTCGAAGATCGTGCAATCGCAACTGGGTGAACTGAAGGGGCCCTTCAGCAAATCGGTACCGCACTCGGCCTCGTCGATGTTTCCTCGATGGTTGCCCGGCGACCGCGAACTGTTCGCAACCCACGCCGCGTTCTGCGAGGGCAGATACAAAGAGGCGTCGAGCCGGATCAAGCCGCTGCTGGCCCACGGTCTGCTATCGGCGCGCAACCGGGCCCGGGCACAGGTGCTGGCTCTCGAAGCCGCGATCTACGGCGGCGAGGTCATCATCGACACCGTGCTCGAAGAGGTCTTGCAGGTCGCCATCGGCCGGGGGCAGAGTTCGCTGATGCGTGACCGCATCGGCAATCTGCTCGCCCGCTACCTGGTCAGCAACGATCAGAACTTCACGCGCGGGCGCATCGACGGCGCCCACCAGAGTTTTGCCAAGGCGCTGTTGTCGCAACCCTGCGCCCTGAATCTCGGCTTCGAACGGCCGGCTCCGCCCAAAGACACGAGCACCGATACTCCGATCAATCGCCGCCGCGAACGTCGGCACAAGAACCTCAATGCCGCGCCCGCTGGCAATCCTGAGGCCACCGAAACGAATTCGGCCTCGCTGCTGGCCGAGATCACCGCCAACAAAGCCGAAGACTGGGTGGTCAGCGCGTCGATTTCGCTCGTCGAACTGCCGCGCCTCGTTCTTTTGGGCAAGGGCAAGCTGGTGGGCAAGGAAGAAGGCGAGGGCAGCATGATCTGGCGGTTCAAGGGTGCCGACATCGATGAGCTGCGCCGCGGCGGTCACTACCTCGCCATTCTCGAATATACCAACAGCGACAACGACCCAAGCCTGCAAGGAACTCTGCTGCATTACTGAACGGGGTTCTGTCCCCAATCCACAGCCGCTGGTTGGACAGGGTGGCGGCGGCGTGATAAGCTGTTCTGCCATGACCGCCAGTGTTCGTCCGCTATTTGCGCAACTCGTCGCCGCGCTCGATCGTGTTCTGCTGGGCAAGCATCAGGTTGTCGAGCTCACCGTGACGACGCTGCTCGCCGGGGGGCACCTCCTGCTCGAAGACCTGCCCGGTGTCGGTAAAACCACGCTGGCCGCGGGTCTTGCCCAGGCGATGGGCGCCGCTTTTCAACGCGTGCAGTTCACGGCCGATCTGTTGCCGGCCGATGTACTCGGCGCCCGCATCTACCGACGGCAAACCGAGCAGTTCGAGTATCTGCCGGGTCCGATCTTCGCCAACGTGGTGTTGGCTGACGAACTCAACCGGGCCCCGCCACGCACACAGAGTTCGCTCCTGCAAGCCATGAACGAGGGGGTCGTCACCGTCGATCGTGAGACCCACGCCCTGCCGTCGCCGTTCATGGTGGTCGCCACCCAGAATCCGCGCGGCCACCACGGCACCTATCCGCTGCCCGAATCCCAACGCGACCGTTTTCTCATGCGGCTCACCGTCGGCTATCCCGATCCGGCCACGGAGGTCGCCATCCTCGACGGGCATCGTATCGACACGCCGATCAGTTCGATCAAAGCGCTGTTGGCACCGGAGCAGATTCTCGCTGCACAGGCCGCCGTCCGACAGGTGGCGGTGCCGGCAGCGGTCATGGCATACATTGTACGGCTGGCCGATGCCAGTCGGCATCACGACGACGTGACGATTCCACTCAGTCCTCGCGCGACGATTTCGCTCATGCGCGCCGGTCAGGCTCTGGCATTCCTGCGGAATGTCGAACAGGTCGACATCGATCTGGTCAAGACACTGGCCCCGGCGGTCATGGCGCACCGTCTGGGTTTGCGCGTTCTTGGTGAGGATGGCCTGGGCGAAGGGGCAAGCGCAGCCTGGGTCGAACGCGAGTTGCTGGCGCGCGTCGCGGTGGAGTGAGCGGACCAGCCGTCATCTCTGAGGGGGCACCGGTCGAGGCGGGACCGGGTGTCGGCGCGGAGGGCATGCCGGTCCCGATCACGCAGCAACGCATCACCGCGACCGGCATGGCACTTCTTGGTCTCGGCCTGTTTCTTTTGGGCGCCGGCAGCAACACATCCAACAATGTCTTGTATTTACTGGGCACGGGGTGTCTGTCACTGCTGATCGTCGGCCTGGTGCAATCGCGCAGGAACCTCGACGGTCTCGACCTGTCGGTCATCGGCACTCCCGAGGGCTTCAGCGGCAATACCGTATATGTCACCGTCGAGCTCCGCGATCGGGCGGGCCGCGGCCGCCGCCAACTCAGTTTCGGCTCCGAGTATCTGGCCACTCTGCCTGAACACACGGCATTTCCGGGAAAGGCGACCGTGGTGTTGTCTGGCCGTGGTCAACAGCCATTGCCGCCACTCACCATCCAATCTTTGTTCCCGTTGGGACTGTTTGAGGTAAAGCGAACGGTTGCGGCGGGATCGGCCTGGGTATGGCCTCGCCCGCTGACCGCTCGGCTGTCGCGGTCGGTGCTCGGGCAGGCCCGCGTCGATCGCGACCTGGGCGACACGTCCGGTGATTATTGGATGCATCGCCCGTACCAGGCCGACGAAGACGCCCGCCTCATCGACTGGCGCGCCACGGCACGCTCTCCCGAAGAGGAATGGGTGATCGTCCGCACCAACCCCGGCGGGTTGCCGGTGCGGTGGTGGCTCGCTCCCGGCGCGGCAACCGGCGCCGCCCTCGAGGAGTTCCTCGGGCGGGCGGCCACGGTTCTGTGGCAGTTTCACCAACGCCAGGAGGTCGTGTTGCTGTGGCTTCCCGACCTCGACAGTTCGGGCCGTTGGTTGGCCTTGCGGGAGGCTGACAACCTGCGCCGAGCCATGCGCTGGCTGGCCGCCTATGAATCAACACAACATATTACACAGCCCCCCGAGAGCGCAGATCGACGTGCGTGGGCTTTGACGCCGGATTCGCTCGGTGACGCCCACGGCGGGACGACCGCGATCGCCACTCTGACGGTATCCGCACCAACGCTGACAGCCATCGGTGGATCTCGATGAACAGCACGGGTTCGCCGACACCCGCGTTACCGGCCGGGCTGTTCCGCTGGACGGTCACGACCGGCCTGCTTGGCTTTGCTGCCTATTTCACCTCGGGCTACGTGCGCGGCGGTCCGGCACTGACCATTTCGCTCCTGGCAGCATACTTTGTATTACGCGGCCGGGCTCTGCCAGCGGCCCGCCCACTGTCCACGTTCTTGTGCTTCGGAGCATTGGCTTTTGCCGGTTGGCAGTGGCGTGAAGGAGTGCCTGGCGTCGTCGCGCTCTGTAACCTGGCCTCGATAACCATGGTAGCGCAATGGATGCTCATCGACGATGGCAGAAAAGCCCGCCAGTCCCTGCTCGTCGCCTCGATGCCGGTTCTGGCCACAGCCGCCATGAACGTCAATTTCGTGCTGCCCGCAGCGCTGTTTCCGTTCATCGCCGCCCTTCTGCGCAGCCTCGATCTTCTTGCTCAATGGCAACAGGAAAGCAGCGTCACGATGCGTTTCGACAGGGGTCGCAGTCTTGGTGACCGCTGGGGTCCACTGGCTCGAGGAGCATTCTTCGCGATCATTGTCTGGGCCGCCCTCTTCTATACGATTCCCCGGCAGAGTGCCACCGGGATATCGCCTGCCGCCGGCCAGCGGCGGCTGATCGGGTTCACCGAGACGATCCGACTCGGCGACGTCGGCTCGTTGTTGGCCGATTCGACGGTGGTCATGCGCATTCGCCCGGTGAGCAAAGGCGAAGTACGCCAGGAGTTGCGGCAAACGCTGCAACAGAGTTATCTGCGCGGTCGGGCCTTCGTCGGCTATCGCGACGGCACCTGGTCGCGCACCGGTCTGACCCAGAGTTTCATCTATCCAGCCCGCTGGAACCGCGAGGTGCCGATCGGCAATTTCGCCGGCGACCCGCGGCCTGAAATGGTGTTCGAGATCCTCCTCGAAAACACCGACCCGCCCATCTTGTTCATGCCCGATCAGGCCACGCACCTGTTGACCGACCTGTCGTATTTACATCGTGATGACGATGGTTCGCTCTCTTTCAATCGCCGGCGGACCGGCGTGCAACGATACCAGGCCCGATTGAAGATCGGGCGACCCGATCTCTCGCCGCTCGAGGACAGCCTGTTGGCTTCCATGCCGCCGTTGCCCCGATTCCTCGAGATCTACGCGATCGCCAGCGACGTTACCCCGCGAATCCGCGAGCTCTCCCGCCAGATCACCACCGGCGAAGACAGTTTGTTTTCGATCGTGCGCACCATCGAACGCTACCTGCAACGCAACCACCGGTACGCAATCAACGACCTGCCCATCGAGGCCGGAGACCCGATCGAGTTCTTTCTGTTTCAGTCGAAACGCGGTTTTTGCGAGCACTTCGCCTCGGCGATGGTCTTGATGGTGCGCTCCCTGGGCATCGCCGCACGACCCGTAAATGGCTACACGATCAGCGAGTGGAACGAGTTTGGTCAGTATTTCACGGTGCGACAGAGTGACGCCCACACCTGGGTCGAGGTGTTTTTTCCGACGCACGGGTGGATCACATTTGATCCGACGCCGGCCAGTCGTGATCCCGGGTGGTCGTTCCTCGATCAATTTGCCCAACTGCGGGAGTGGTGGGATCAGTTCGAGGCCACGTGGTTTCACTACGTCTACCGGCTCGACCGCGAGAACCAACTGGCGGGGTACCGTCGACTGGCCACACGCGTGTCCGTTTTGATCACCTCGATCCGCCATTCACCCCGTGAACTGCTGCTGTCGATCGCAGCGATGTCGCTGTTTCTCTACATCCGCCAACGTCGCCGACTCCTGCGGCGGCAGCGAACCGCGACCGGTGATGCCCATCACTGGATTCCCGATTGGTACCACGCATGGAGCGGTCTACTGTGCCTGCCCCGCGCAGACCACGAAACGCCGCGCGAGTATCACGAACGCCTGATAGCACACAACGTATTTATATCCACACAGGCGGGCCGGCTCGATCGGCTTGCCCAACTCGTTACCACGGCGGCATTTGCTTCGCCTGAGCAGGCACAGGCAGCAGACACCGAGGCATTGGCGCTGGTCCAGGAACTTCGGCCACGCCCACGGGTCGAGGTGCCCCAGGATCACACCGCGGGATGAACCGCCGTGGTCACCTGCGCAGCCGCCAGATCAACGCGCGGAGGCGGCCTTGTCGAGCTCGATCCGCCGCACCCAACCGAACGGGTCGGCAGTCTCGCCATACTGCAGCGCCAGCAGCGAATCGTAGAGTTTCTGCGTAATCGGACCGACCGCGCGGTTGCCCACCACGTACTCGTGACCCTTGAACTTCAGCATGCCGACGGGCGAAATGCTTGCCGCCGTGCCGCTGCCGAAAACCTCAGTGACTTTGCCGGCCACGATGCCGTCGAGCACCTCTTTGATGCTGACTTCACGCTCCTCGACCGGCCAACCGAAGTGCCGGCCCAGTGTCAATACGGAGTCACGCGTCACGCCATGCAGGATGCTGCCGTTGAGGCGCGGGGTCACCAACGTCTTGCCGAAGACGAAGAAGATGTTCATCGCCCCGACTTCTTCGACGAATTCATGCTTGGACCCGTCGAGCCACAACACCTGGGCGCACCCCTGCTCGCGAGCCATACGTCCGCCATACAAGCTGACGGCGTAGTTGCCACCGGTCTTTGCCTCACCCATGCCGCCCTTGGCGGCGCGCGTCAGTTCATCGCTGACAAACAGGTTGATCGGGTTGAACCCTTCGGTGTAATACGGGCCAACCGGACTGAGGATGATCATGAACAGATACTCGGAAGCGGCGCGCACACCGAGAATCGTATCGTTGGCCACCATGAACGGCCGGATGTACAGCGCCGAACCACGGTGTTTCGGAATCCAACGGTGTTCGAGCTTGACCATCGCTTCGACGGCTTCGAGAAAATCGGCTTCGGGCAGCGTGGGCATGCACAGGCGCGACGCCGAACGGTTGAACCGCTGGGCATTTTTCTCGGCGCGGAACAACAGAATCTCGCCCTTCGGGCCATGGAAAGCCTTGAGACCTTCAAAGATCTCCTGTCCGTAATGCAACACACTCGAGGCCGGTTCCATGGGAATCTGCCCGTATTTTGAAATACGGGCATCGTGCCAACCACGCCCCTCGGAAAACGGCATCACCAGCATGCGATCGGTGAAAGTACGACAGAAACCCAATCGGGCTGGATCAGTAAACAAGGGCTTCAAATCGGAATCTTTGAGTTGGTCGATGGTAATCTTCATGTCGGCTCCTTTCCCTGCCCGGATCGGCCCGCCACGGCAGCGAACCCGGGAAAGCCCTCAGTCGCCAGAATCTCTGTGGGACCAGCGCAATGATACACCCACGCCGAGCGCGGGGCAATGCCGCCAATGGATCGAGGAAACTCTACGAAAAGCGGCTCTAGGAGCCTGATCCCGTTTGCTCGCGAAAGAAACCGCGCCAGTCGGGCGGGATGATTTTGTTGTCGAGCGTCGTCTTGAACAGCCCACGATTGAAACCCCGCAGTTTCAGCATCACTCCGTTGAACTCGTCGCGTTTTTGCGTTTTTGTCAAGACGAGCGCCAGCGTCGACCAGGTGTTCAGGTCGCGAGGCGAGCGCAGGATCATCTCTTTGAGCAGGATCTCGGCTTGCGCATACTCCTCGGCGGCCATCGCCCGATTGGCATCACGCGTCAACGTCGGCAGGTCACGCCCCGCCAAGGTCGGATCGGCTTGCCAATCGACGCTGAAATCATAGGTTTGGACCGTCTGTGGCGCGGGCTTCGGTTTCGCGGGCTTGCCGCCAACAGCCTTGACGACGCGTTCCTGCACACGTTTGGCCGTCGCCCCGACGTCATCGAGAGAACGTGGAATCTCTTGTGGGTTGATCGAGTAGTACACCACGGCGCCAGCGACTCCCATGACGACAAGGCCGGGCCAGATGCGACGCTGCCCCTTGATATCGGGCCGCACGCTGGTGCTGCCACACTTCGGGCAGTTGTATTGATGGTGCTCTTTGGTCACCAGGTAGTCGTGACCGCAACTGTCGCAGATGTAACCCTGCACGTTCTACCACCTCACTCGTCGATCGCGAGATTACCGCCCAAACCCGGTGACAACATACCATACCTGTTGGCGCAACACGGCGAATTCCCTTGACGTGCGACCCCGCTCAGAACAGATGGCTCTGCGTCGGCAGGGCAAGCGGCCGCACACACTCAGGAGAATCGAACCCCACACGCCCCACGCCGGTGCCGACGGGAACGATGCGCAGCGAGTTGTCGGCCAGCGGCGGGGGCCACGCCTGCCGCCCACTCCTGCGGCCGGACTCCTCGATGCCGATGGCGGAACCATCGAGCCACGCTCGCGCGGTTGCCACCTCGGCCAGAATCACCGGCATGCGTTCATGAATCGGGGCGATCGCCGCGTTGGCTGCGGTGGTCAGGATCGTGCAGGTGTCCAGCGGTGTTCCGTCGCCGGCCGTCCAGCGATCCCATAAACCGGCGAAGAAGAACGGCCGGGATTCGGCAAGCGCAATAAAGTGGGGTTGTTTGCGCGCATCGACTTGCTGCCACTCGTAGAAGCCATCGGCGGCAATCAGGCAACGACGGTGCACCCAACTGTCGCGAAACGACGGCTTTGTTGCCGCCGTCTCACTGCGGGCATTGATCAATCGCGCACCAACGGTGATATCGGTCGCCCACGACGGCACGAGGCCCCAGCGCAACCGCACGGCCTCGACCCGCCCGTCATCGCCTGAGCGGACCGCCCACACCGGCGCCGTTGGTGCAATGTTGTAGCGCGGTCCGGTGACGGTGTCGGCACCAGGCGGCACGAGCACCTCGTCACCGGCAAACCAGCGCATCAGCGCCGAAATGGCCGAAAAAAACGCGAAACGACCACACACGGTTCAGTGATGCGACGACAACGCCGGAGCGCAGGCGACGCGGCCGCCGCACCAAGAGCCGGGCGACGGCCGCGTATTGATGACAACAATACGAAGTATTACTTCACCACCATACTGATCATGCGCTGTTTGACGTAGATGAACTTGACCAGCGTCTTGCCCTCGAGGTGTTTCTGCACCTTCGGGCTGGCCAGGGCAATCTTCTTGACTTCGTCTTCGTCGATGCCGACCGGAATCGTCAACTGGTCGCGCAGCTTGCCGTTGACCTGCACCGGCAGCGTGACCTCGTTCTCGACCAGGGCGGCGTCATCCCACTTGGGCCAGGGCTGCCGATGCACCGAGCCGGCGTGACCGGTGCGTTCCCACAGCTCTTCGGCGAGAAACGGCGTGATCGGCGCCAACAGGGTCAGCAGTTTTTCGATGGCGAACCACCACACGGGCCTCTCGACCAGCCCACCCTGGCGAGCCGCGTCACTCATTGTATTGACAAGTTCCATGAGGCGGGCGATAGCCGTGTTGAAACTGAAGTTCTCGATGTCTTGGGTGACCGCCTTGATCGTCTGGTGGATCTGGCGGTACAGGGTCTTCTCGGCCGGATCGTCGCCCGGGCCGCCGGCCACGCCGCTGCCACCGTAGGTGGCGACCAGATCGTGAACGCGACCCACGAAGCGATGCATGCCGCGAATGCCCTCATCGGACCACGACACCTCGAGTTCGAAGGTGCCGAGGAACAGGATGAACGCGCGCAAGGTATCGGCGCCGAACTTCTCGACCATCTCGTCCGGGGTGATCACGTTGCCCCGCGACTTGCTCATCTTCGAACCGTCACCGGCGAGCATCATCCCCTGGTTGCGCAATTTCGCGAACGGCTCGTTGAACGGAATCAGGCCGGCATCATGCATGACCTTGGTCCAGAAACGTGCATACAACAGATGCATGACCGCATGCTCGGCCCCGCCGACATAGAGATCGACCGGCAACCAGTAGGCCGCTTTGTCGCGGTCGAATGCCGCCGTCTTCAGGTCGGGGTCGAGGAACCGCAGGAAATACCAGGAACTGCAGGCGAACCCGTCCATGGTATCGGTCTCGCGTCGCGCGGCACCGCCGCAGGTCGGACATTTGCAGTTGACGAACGCCGCGATATTGGCCAACGGCGAGCGGCCATCCTCGCCCGGCTTGAACTCCTGCACCTCGGGCAGTTGCACGGGCAGGTCGGCCTCCGGCACCGGCACAGTGCCGCATTTGTCGCAGTGGATGATCGGAATGGGCGCGCCCCAGTAGCGCTGCCGCGAAATCAACCAGTCGCGGAAGCGGTAATTGACCTTGCGCTGCCCCTGCTTCTTCTCTTCGAGCCAGACGCCCATCTTTTCGAGGGCATCGCCCGATTTCATGCCCGAGAACGGCCCGGACTCGATCATGACTCCGTACTCGGTGAAGGCTGCCGCCAACTCGCCCTGCGACTTGCCGTCGGGAGTGATCACTTCGCGCACCGGCAGTCGGTATTTCTTGGCAAAGGCAAAATCGCGCTCGTCGTGGGCCGGCACGGCCATGACCGCACCGGTGCCATACCCGTGCAATACATAGTCACCGATGAACAACGGCACCTTTTCACCGTTGAACGGATTGACGGCGTGCGACCCGAGGGCCACCCCGGTCTTTTCGCGCTCCGTCGACAAGCGGTCGATTTCGGTGCGTTTGCGGGCCTGCTCGCGATACGCCTCGACCTCGGCCTGCCGCTCGGGCGCAGTCAACTGCGACACCAAAGGATGCTCGGGCGCCAGGGTCATGAAGGTGACCCCGAAGATCGTGTCGACGCGGGTCGTAAAGATCGGCAACGGGAAGGTCGCCGCGCCCGTCGGTGCATGCGCCGTAAATACAACCTCGGTGCCGGTGCTGCGACCGATCCAGTTCTCTTGCATCTTCTTGATCGGCTCGGGCCAATCGACGGTTTTGAGGTCTTCGAGCAGGCGGTCGGCATAGGCGGTGATCTTGAAGAACCACTGCTTGAGCGCCTTCTTCGTCACTTCCTGTTCGCACCGCCAGCATTTGCCCTGCTCGACCTGCTCGTTGGCGAGAATCGTCCGGCAATCGGGGCACCACCATTGCTGCCCTTCGGCTTGATAGGCAAGCCCGCGCTTGTGCAGCAGCAGGAACAGCCACTGGGTCCAGTGGTAGTATTTCGGCTCGGACGAATTGATCTCGCGCGACCAGTCGTATGACGTTTCGACGAGCTGCAACTGCCGCCGGTAGTTGGCAGCGTTCTTAGCCGTGGTTTCCGCCGGGTGCACACCCATCTTGATGGCGAAGTTCTCGGCGGGCAGACCGAAGGCGTCCCAGCCCATGGGGTGCAATACATTGTAACCCTGCATCCGCCGCAACCGCGTGATCACGTCGGTGGGCACGTAATTGCGCAGGTGCCCGACCGACAGGCCATTGCCCGACGGATACGGGAAGAAATCGAGGCAATAGAACTTCGGTTTGCCGCGGTCTTCAGCGGTGCGATAGAGGTGCATGGCCTCCCAACGCGGGGCCCACTTATCTTGAATCGACTTGAAATCGTAGCGTTCGGCCATGGTGCGAATCTCCGGGTTCTTGAGCTGGGCGGTTGCGGCAAGCGCGGCCGCCGGGGCGCATCATTCTAGTCGCGTCGTCGTCTCCGTGTCAAAAAAGCGCCACTCAGGATTTTACGCCCCGATCGCGCCAGAACCGGGTGAGCGCTCCAGATGCCGGCACCAGCAACCGCCGATACAGGTCGAGGGCCTGATTGGGTCCGAAGGCCGCCCGCCACAACCAGAACTCGAGCGGAAAGAAGGCGATCGCGCCATGGCCCGGAAACGGTTCGTGTTGCTCCGAGTTCTCCAGAATCCGCGTTTGCAGTTCGACCTGGCGCTCCTCGGTCAGCGGCGGCGCGCGCTCGTCCAGTTCGCGAACCTGCGCGCATTCGCGGGTGTTGTCGGCCTTGCGCATGCCGAAGAAACGACACGCAAAACTGCGCACGGCGTGGATCCGGCAGCGCTGGGCAACCTCGTCGCGAAAGGCACAACGCAGTCGCCCGCCGTCTTTCGACGCACGCAGGCGGGAACCGATGGTCATCGCCTCGATGATCGCACCGCGCAGCGACGACGGCGGCAGGGTGGCCATCAGTTCGCGGATGATCCGGTGGTATTCGAGCGAGAACAGCGAGATCGAGTTGCAGCAGCGCCCGCAATTGTCACAGGTGGTAGCCGGCAGTTCGCCGTGCAGCGAGTCGACGAGGTCCATGCCGTATAGCCCGTGTTCGGCCGACCAGGTCAGGACCCGGGTCACCAACGCGGTCGCCTTGCGCGTGATCGCGAGTTCGAGTTTTTCCGACAATGCTTGATCGATTTTCATTGGCCGCTTCCAAGTTCATCATGGGGCAATTGGCGGCACCGTTCAAGTCACGGCGTGGGCTTTGTCGCGCCTTGGCGCTTGCGATCGGCGCGCGTGCCCGGTAGAATGCGGGTTACCGTGGAACAACCCACCAACAACGTGCAACCGCGACTCTCCCCGGCCGATGCCGTCACACTCGCAGCCTGGATCAACGAGCATTTCGCGGCGGTGACGAGCGATCCGGTCACCCAGTTGTTCGATCGCCTGCGCCAACTCGGTGACGGCAATGTTCCGGAGGTGGACCGACCCTTCGATGCCCGCCGCCCGGATCACTGGCGGCGCACCGTGCAGGCCTGGGATTTCTTCACCGTCGTCGGTGCCGGCAACCGCGTGCTCGACATCGGGTCGGGCGACGGCTGGCCAGCCCTGCCAATGGCGCATCGCGGGGCCAATGTCATCGGCGTGGAACCCTCGATCCGCCGTTTGACCGTCGCCGAGAGCAACGCCGAGGCTTTCGAGAGCAGACACACCCAGTTCGTCCGCCAGTGCGGTGAACAACTCGAGTTTCGTGACGACACCTTTGACGCGGTGACGATCTGCGAGTCGCTCGAGTACTGCGCCGACCCGGTGGCAGTTCTGCGAGAGGCGCATCGCGTGCTACGTCCGGGTGGGTGTCTCCGCATCTACGCGGAATCGCCCCGACGTTTTGCCGCCGCGGGCCTCGACCACGAGGTGTGGTTCATGCCGTTGCAGGCGGGCACCTGGCAGTTCAATCTGCTGTGCCGTGATTTCGCCGCATCCGGCGGCACGCTGCTGTCGATCAGTTTCTCGGAAGAGATCATGGCCGTGCGCGAGAAGATCGATGCCCTGCGCCACGACCGGGCCGGACACCTGTTGGCCGACGCCGGGTTCCTGCGCGACCTGCTGCACCGGGTCGAGACCTTCGCCGATGAAGTGTTGTCGTGCCCGCTCCGCTACTTCGATACCGCCACCCTGCTCGGGTTATTGAGTGAAGCCGGGTTCGCCAAGGTGCGCCCGACCTGGGATGCCGGCACCATCGCCGACCGTTTTCTGGCCGGCCACAATCTCGAAGATCCCAGCCATCCGTTTCGCGACCGCATGACCGCCGAAAGTGTCTGCGCTTCGCTGGCGTCGCTGGTGTTGACGCTGCCGGTGCCCACCGAACTGGCGGCGCTCGAGGACCTACCGGTCCTGGCGACAAAGTAAATACACAAGATTACAGAGACCGGGTTGCCACCACCGCAACGCCAGGGTCGTGCCGCAACCCGATCTCCGTCGGAATCCAGATTTCAGCGCTGGCCGACCTTGTGCAAGACAAACGATTCGACCTCGCCGAGGCGCTCGAGCACGACGGGTGACAGTTGTGCCTTGTTGAAGCGGGACAAACGCAGCTCTACGCCACCGTCTTTCAACCCGAGGGTAATGACCTTGCCGATGAAGCCATCGGTCTGCACCAGGCGAATCACCTTGTCGAGCGCGATATCGAGGCGCTTGACCACACTGCCGACGATTTTTCCTGGGGCCAGGGTCGACTGGTCGCCATCGACCCCGATGACCAACAGCTCGCGGCGGCGGGCCAGGTCGATGAGCCCAAGGCCGGTTCGCCCCGAGGCATGATAGATGACGTCGGCACCTTCCTCGGCCATCTCTGCAGACAGCTTGTGACCGAGCCCCGGATTGTTGAAGCCTTCCGGAGTCTGACCGGCATAGCGGTTCAGCACTTCGGCCTTGGGGTTGACGAACGCGACGCCATGCTCGAAACCCCGTTGGAACGCGGCAATGACCGGCGAGACCATGCCACCGAGGAAGCCGACCTTGCCCGACTTCGTGACCAGACCGGCCAAGGCCCCGGCAAAGAAACTGCCTTCTTCTTCATCGAACAGGACCGACACCACGTTGTCGGCAACCACCACGGAATCGAGCAATGCGAATTTCTGTTTCGGATAGTCGCGCGCCGCCTTGCGAATGATATCGTTGGCAAACGTGCCCACGGCGACAATCAAGCTGTAGCGTCCACCCTGGGCCATGAACTCGACCGACCGCTCGAGCATCGCCACGTCGCCCGGGTCGATGACGTCGATGACACACCCGCTGCTCTTGCGGGCCGCGGT
Source organism: uncultured bacterium (assembly GCA_964483805.1). Taxonomy (GTDB): domain Bacteria; phylum Muiribacteriota; class Ozemobacteria; order Ozemobacterales; family Ozemobacteraceae; genus CAZADH01. Next base: position 105,879 of record CAZADH010000001.1, on the reverse strand, counting down.
AATGCCTTCGTAGGTGGCATCGTTGAACGACTTGTCGCCCAGGCCGCCCACCGACATGATAACGCCAACCCGCACCGGGGTGGCAGCCACGACCGGCGAACCGGCCAACACGAGCAACAGCACCACCAACGCACCAATGAAAAATACGTTGTATTTCTTCACATCACCCACCCAAAGTCGACGACAATGCAACATGTTTCATCCCCCGTATCATCAGAGATGGGAAAATCCGTGATCAAAAATCGCTGGCCGGCCGAGCCACCGGATCCTGGCCCGGGGTTTCGGGTTCGGGCACCGGCGGCTGGCTGTCGAGCATGCCCCACTGACAGAGCATCTTGGTCAATGTCTGCAAAACGCGCCCCGAGAATCGCCCCGGCGGCTCAGCCAGAGCGGCGATGGTTTCGCGATAGGTGTGCGGTTGCGCATAGGGCCGGTGGTGCGTCATCGCATCGAAGGCATCGGCCACACCAATGATCATGGCCGACAAAGACACATGGTCGCCAGACAAACCATACGGATATCCCGAACCGTCAGGCGCTTCGTGGTGGGCGGCCACCAACTCGGCAACACGGGCCATTCCCGGAAGATTGCGCACCAGTGCGGCGCCCAACAACGCGTGACTCGCCAATTGTTGTCGCTGCGCCAGAGTCAGCGGGGCCTGCTGCCGCAACAGGTCGGGCGGCAACTGAGCCTTGCCGATGTCATGCACCAGTGCGGCCACTTCGAGATCAAAGAGATGCGCGTCATCCAGCCCCAACTCGATGCCCAGGTTCACCGCCAGATGCCGGACCCGGTTCCAGTGTCCCGGTTCCTCGTTCACCACCTGTTCGAGCGTGCTGACAAGAAGGTTGAGCAAACCTTCGAGACGCAACAGGCGCGACATCGATTCGAGTCGTTCGTGCATCGGGCCACCGACGACCACGGCGGCCGTCGTCCCGGCAGGGCATTTCAGACTGACGAGCCACGGCCCCCCAACAACCGGCACCGACCACCAATAACGGCCGGCCATGGTCCGTTGCGCCTCGGTGCCAAGGTCGGCAGGCAGGCGGGTGGCCGGGAGACGCCCCCGGCGGTCGCGGCCAACATGGACCTCACCGGCCGGACACCAGATCTGCAACTCGTCACCGACCGCCACCAGTTCAGCGGCCAGATCGCGCAACAGGGGTTGCCAAAGCCGTTCGATCGTCTGCAGTTCGAGCGGTTTCATCGTGCTCTCCAACGTTCGTCACTCAGGATTCCGCTGCATCATACCACAATTGACGCGACCGACTCTCCCGCCTACACTGGTGCCACAGGTGCTCGAACAGCACACCACAAGACATCTGGAGGTCACACGCCATGGGTCTCGTCGTTCAACAACTCACCGGTTTCGCTTCACTCCGGCACCTGTGCATCGGTCTGACTGCCTGCTTTCTCGTCGCCGCCGGCGGGCCTTTGGCCACCGCGGCACTGGCCGACCCGGCCTCGACACCGCCGGTGTTGTTGCCACGCCACGACTTGTCGGGCTTGAGCAACTTCGCCCAGATTGCCCCGGGCCTCTACCGCAGTGCCCAACCCGAGGCGACGGGATTTGCCACCCTCAAAACGCTGGGTATCAAGACGGTCTGCAATCTGCGGGCGTTTCATTCGGACGCCAAGATGATCGCCGGCACCGGTCTCGATTACGTCAACATCAGCTTCAAGATCTGGCACCCTGAGGACGAAGATGTGGTCGCATTTCTCAAGCTGGTCACCGATCCGAAGCGACAGCCGGTTCTGGTGCACTGCCAACATGGTGCTGACCGGACCGGGATGATGTGTGCCATATATCGTATGGTCATCCAGGGCTGGACAAAAGACCAGGCGCTGGCCGAACTGCCCCGCTTCGGTTTTCACAGCATCTGGTCGCACATCATCAATTTCCTGCGCGACTTCGATGTCGAGAAATACCGGCGTCAGTTCGCCCCCAAGCAAGCGTCGCACTGACACATGCCGACGGTCACTTCGCGTTGGCAAGGGCACGCGCCCGGTCCCCGTCGGCCAGGGGCAACAGGCCCACGAAGACGAGGCCCGCCGGCGTAACCGGCGGGCCCCATTGTCTGGTAGCAATACTACATATTGCGATCAGGGTCCGTAGCGCCCCATCTGGACGCCGCCGTCCCCGGCGGTCAGACATGGAGAATCGGAAGCGTAGCCGCCCGCCGTGGTGCGCAGGTGATAATCATACGGATTGCCCCCGACGAACAGCGGATCGACGCTGATGTTGCCCGCGCCGGTGGCCACGGTCAGATCGTTGTAAGCAAAGGTGTAATTGAAGATGTCGTTGAACGAGATGGTGGCCGTCGCCAACGGCATCTTCTGGTTGATACCGTAGAGGGCACGGGTCGAACCGGTCCAGGCGAGGATATTGTTGGTGATCGTCGGCGTGCCGCCCATGATATCGATGCCCTCGAGACAGTCGATGGTATTGTGTTGCACCACGTCGCGCCCAAGCACGGCGATTGCCGTCTGATCGTTCACGAAGATGTTGTTGGTGATGTTCGATCCGGCCGAAACCAAACCGACGTTGCAGTCGCGGATCAGGTTGCCGCGCACGTTCAAGGCCGTCGACAGCCCCAGGTCGAGCCCCAGCACACACAGGCCGATCTCGCTGCTCTCGATCACCGGGGTGCTCCCTTCACTGCGCACCCCCGTGTCGGCAAAGATCAACGTGGCATACTTCAGGATATTGTTCGGATCGGTGGTCGCCAGGTAGCGGATGCCTCCCCAAGAACCCTTCTGCGGGAAGGTCGATGACGATGTAAACACGATACGTTTCTCGAGCGTCCCCACCACCTTGAGGCCGCCCTGCACGATCAATTCGGTGGCGGTTGCCCCGTTGACGTCCTGCAGATAGTCGGTCGGCCCGAAGCGGATCTCGACGCCCGGCTCGATCGTGAGCACTGCGCCACCGGCCACCCGCAGGTCGCCGTCAAAGACGTAGGGGCTGTTCGCCATGGTCAACGTGCGGTTCTCACGCAACGATCCTGGGGTGGTGATGCTGACGATCGACGACGCCGGACTCTCATTGCCCGCCACGTCGACCGCTTTCAACAGGTAGTAGTACCTGATGGCAATCGACCGACCGGTGTCGACATACGTCGTCGACGACGCCGTGTTGGCGATCGGGTTGGCATTGACCTTGGTCCACGGGCCGTCACGCGACTCGGCGCGATACAGGTTGTAGCCACGCAGGTCCGCTTCCGTATTGCTCGACCAGGTCAAGCGCACGTGTTCCATGGCGGTCGGCGGGGCAATGACCAGATTCTGCGGCGTCGCCGGCGCATCGCCCGTCGAAGTCACGAACTGATGCAGCGAACTGACGCCCTCGTTACCGGCATAGTCACGACACTTGATCTGGAAGTGATAGGTCGTTCCCGGGGTCAAACCGGTGAGATCGACCGCTTGCACCAGCACCATGGCCGTACTGTTGGCGGTCCAGGTCCACGAGCCGATACCAATCGGCCCGGTTGCGTACGAGATGATCGCGTCGGCCGCTTCGTTGGTGCGCCAGGTGATGCGCGCGGTGTTCTCGGTGATTGGCGCCACCGCGACGTCGGTGATGATTGGCGGCAACTGGTCGACTTCGGCAAAGGTGATCAAGACATTCTCGGTCGTCTTGCCACGCTCGACCTCGATGATCTTGGTGACACTCTTGTTGTTGGCCGTGGCGACGAGTTTCACCTGCCCCGGCGTGATGTCGCCGAGCGTGAACCAACCCAGTTCATCGGTCGTCGTGGTGTTGTCGATATTGCCATACACACAAACCACGGCACCACGCAGGGCGTGGCCGTTGGTGTCGAAGACCTTGCCGCTGGCCGCGCCCTTGAGCGGCTCGTCTTTGCTGCTCAAGCAGCCGGTCGTGGCGAACAGCCCGACCATGGCGACCAGCAACACCGCCAGCGACAGGCGAGACGGAGTGGCAACCCTGGAGGTCATGGCTTTATCGCACCAGAAAATCGACGGCACGCGACAACTGATCGATGGTCGTGCCGGTCCAGTTCGGGTTCAGTTCCTTGGCATAATCCATCTGGGCCAGCGCGTCATCGGTGCGTCCCAAAGCTGCGAACGCGTAGCCCAGCATCGCATGGCACTCGGCGTCGGACACCCCGGTGTTGCGGGTGGCCACATAATGGAAATGCGGATTGGCTCCACCAAGCGCGGTGTAGAGCAGGTCGACGACCATCTGCATGTCCTCTCGCGAACCGCGTTGCACGTAAGCCGCCGCCAGGCCGACCTTGGCATCGTTCGACAACGGCGCCGCCTTCTCGAACCAGGTGATGCCATCGGCCAGCGTGCCGAGCCGACTGCGGGCCCAACCCATGCCGTTGTTGGCCTCGGCCTGCTCTTCGGCCGTCGGCGAATCGCCAAGGACCTTCTGGAACTCGGCGATGGCCGACTCCGCCTGCCCTTGCGCCAGCAGATCCCAGCCCTTGTCATTGAATGAATTGCCGCGCACCACCGGCGTGCCACCGGTGAGCGTGTATGTGTTCGTGCCTTCGCCGGCCACGCCGCCACCGCATCCGGTGAGCAGGAGCAGCCACGGCAACACCACGAGCAGGAAGAACGTCTTGACCAGTTTTTGCTCTTTCATTGTATCTGCCTCCCTTGGTCGCGCGCCTAGCGCAGCACCGCGAGCTTGCCCGTCGCTTTCAACGTCTCGCCGTTGCGGGTTGCCTCGAGTTTGTAGAGATAGACCCCGTTGGCCACCCGTTCGCCATCGTCATTGCGCAGGTCCCAGCGCAGCTTGCCCCGTGCCCGGCCAGTGAAGGCGAAGTCGTCGTATTCCGCCACCTTGTGACCGCGCACGTCGTAGATCTTCATACGAATCTCATCGGCAGGTTGCTGCAGATCGTACGTAATGTAGATGTATTCACCGCGACTCGGATTCGGATAGGCCACCAACTGATCGATGTTGAACGGTCCGGGCGCGACCACCTGGAATGAGGCATTCAGCACGTTGCCTGCCCGATCCGCCACGGCGAACTGCACATTGTGTTTACCTTTGCTCAACGGCTGCGCCGGTTGCCAGGTGAAGACGCCGTCGTTGGCCGTCAGGGCGCCGCCGGTCTGCTTGTTCCCATCGACGTAGACCGAGAACGAGGCACCATCGAGACCGGCACCGTTGTCGACGAACTGCCCTTCGAATACCGGCCGCGGGTCCTCGAGCAGTTCCTGATCGCTCGGCCGCATGCTGAGCATTCTGGGTTTGACCGTGTCGGCCATCAGCGCCATCGGACCGACCGCGTCGACCGACGCCGTCACCAACCGACCGCGCACCTGACCGCCAAGGTACTCCCATTTGTCACCGACCTGGCGATAGACACCGACCTGCTTCGGATCATGACCGCGCAGGCTGCCATCGGGAACGACTGCCGAGAACTGCGCCTTCTTGGCGAACCGCAGCGACGAGGGACCGAAGGTCTCGAGCGCGCACAGGTTGACCAACTCTGTATTGCTCGGCGTCGACGGCATGACGGTCTTGAGGATAGCGGCCCGACGCGATGCTTCCGTGGTGCTCGCTACTCCAGGTTGCCGCGGCAGGACGAACAGACCGCTGCGCTTGGCCAACGCGCCGGCCGGCACATCGAGCACGGCCTTCCCATCGACCGACGCAACTCGCAGTGCCGCTGACGGATTGAGGTCCGCCACGGTGAACTGCACCGACGCATGACCGACCATCCCGGCCAGATCGGTGCCGGTCAGATCGATATACGCCTTGCCCGGGTGCTCCAGATCGATGGTGTAGGCACCCGCATAATAACGCTCTTTGAGGAAGTGCATGGTCACCGGCACCGGGGAGGTGCCCTGGGTGATCGAACAGGTCGGCGGCGCCTGCAGATTCTCGGTCGCGCGCACGATCACCATCACTTCGTTCTCATGGGCCGGGTTCGAGAACAACAACGTCTCGAACGTCGGACCGGTGTTGATGACAACATAATGTGTTGCATCGTCTTCCATCATCGTGCCGGCCATGTCCTTCGCACCGGTGATGGCGATGGTGGCATTGCCGTCATACAACGCACTGTTGTCCTTCGGGATCACGGTCGTGCCGGTCCAGGTGTTGTCGCGATAACTGATCTGCTCGAGCTTCATATACTGCCCGCCGGCAGAGGTGATCGACACCGTCGGCACGATGGTCGTGTCCATGGTTTCGGAGAAACGGATGGTGAACGTCACCATGCGGTGGTGATCTTGTTGCCCTGCGACGGCGAGGGCGATACTTCGAGCACCTGAGGCTTCACCGTGTCGACCGTGAACCGCCAGGTGGCCGACCAGGAACCGATGTTGTAGCCGTCGGCGCAGTCCTCGATACCAGCAACACGCCAGTAGTAGACGCCATCGCGAGGCACCGAGAATGCTGCTTCCGGCTGCGACGTCACATCGCCGACGAACTTGTCGCCCTGCACGTCGTTGAGCACGTTGGTGAAGCCCTGGTTGTCGGACAACTGGAAGAGCCAGCGGGTGGTATCGGTGGGCGTGTTGCAGCGGAACCGCATGCCACGACTGCCCGCGACCGAGTTGTTGGTCGGCAGAATCAAGGTCGGCGGCTGGGGCCCCGTGCGATCGATGGTGATCGAGAAGGTGGCGAACCCTTCGTTGCCACCTTTGTCGATGGCTTTCACCGAAATCGATGCCGG
>CAZADH010000001.1:0-99210 GCA_964483805.1 uncultured bacterium | reverse complement strand
CCTTCGCGCACTCCGGTGATATCAACATTCAGCGGACTCGACGTGGTCCAGGTAATACTCCCGACACTCAGCGAGGACTGAATCACGGTGTAACCCGAACCGGCATTCGCCTCGATGGTGTCGATCAGACCGCCACCGGTATCAGCAGCACTGCCCGTGATCGACACACGAGTACCGCAATACTTTGTACTACTGGTGGCCGGGTTGAGCGTCACCGTCGGCGCTTTGTAATCGTAGAGGAACTGGAAGGTGTGGGTGGCGTAGTTCGGCTCACCCGAGACCACGCCGTCACGCACGCACAGCGAGTAGGTGAAGGTGGCGACACCGGAGGTGTGCGTGCCGACGATTCCCGGATCGATGTGGTGCACGAAGCTCGCAACCGACTTGTTGTTTTCGTCCGGGTAGTGCCAGGTGCCACGCATGCCCAACGAACCCGTGTAGGACGCCGTATAGCGCGTGTCGCTCTCCCCACCACCTTCACTGGTGAAGGTGTAGGTCAAGGACCCGACCTGGAAGTAGCACCCGGACCCCGAAGCATTCTGCCATGCCGGATCGTTGGCGGTGCCACGGTCGGTAAACTTGGTGATGTCCTGTGGCCGATCGGAGAAACCGAACTCGACGTGGTTGCGCGACAGGCCGATCCAGTTGGTCCCCATCGGGTTGCCGCTGGTGTAGGGGGGTTCGTTGGCCACCACCACCGGCGCCTGGGTGTCGTAGTAGAACGACGAGTTGAAAGCTTTGCCCACGTTGCCGTAGATATCGACCGGGACCACGGTCACATTGTAGCGACCATTCTGTAACTGCGTTTCGCTGCCGGTCAGATTCCCGTTGTAGAGCGACCAGGTGAGGTGGTTGTCATAGGCAGTGGTTGCCACACCCACTTCCACACCGTTGTAGGTTACCGAGATCGTCGAACTACTCCAGTCAACCGCCGGATCGGGGACTCCGGTGGCAACCTCGATGTAGGCCCAGACTTCGCTGCGGTCGAGGGCAATGTTGGTTCTGTTGCAATACATTTTATCGCGCGGAATCGTACGCACCATCTGCGGTCCCGTCTTCTTGATCTGGAAAGTCCGCGACGCATGCACGGCCTGATTGCCGGCTTTGTCCCACAGATCCAGATCGATCGTGTAGGTTCCGGTCACGTTCAGCACCGGGCAATTGAAGAACGCGGTATCGATGCCGTTGTTGGTGTAGTTGCCGAAGATCTGGGCCCCGTTGGGTCCGCGCAGAACAAAGGTCTGTGACCCAATCCGAGCGAAATCGATGCCTGAACTTCCTGTGGTCGAAGCAACCGCAGTGATTCGAGTAATGTCACTGGCGACCACGAAAGGTCGCGGGAAATCGTTGATATCCTCGATCATGTCATCGAGCGAGATGCGGGTAATGGTCGGACCGGTCCGATCGACAATCATCAAGCGATAGTTCGTATTGACGATCTGTTCTTCGTTCGGCGTGGGCCGCGCCTGATCGGCGGCGATGACAAAGATCTTGTAGCGACCGTTGAGTCCGGTCACGTTGAGGTTGTGGTTCCACGCCACATCGGCCGGCGGCGGATTGATGAAGACGGGAACGGTGGCAAACGTCGGATTCGTCGGGTTATCGAACGGTTCGATGCGCAGTCGGACGTAGCCGATGCCGGAACCGGCGTCGGTCGAGTGGCCGCTCAGAAAGACCGTGTTCTGCGAGGCCGGCACATACAGCGTGTCGGTCACGTCAAAACGGCTGACCGGGGCCGTGGTATCAACGCGGAACGGCGAAACACCAGGGTTGTATACCTGCATCATATTGCCGGCAGTGTCCTTGGCGCCAGAGATGCTGATATATGCCGCCGGACCATCGACCGTCGTGCTCTGTCCCGACGGAATGTCGACGTGACCGACGAAGTTATACGGATCGGTCCAGGTGCCCTGAGCATTCGTGAACTCAGCACCGTTTTGCGGTTGCCAGGCGATGGTCGGATTGGTATCGGTCGCCATCAATTTATTGAAGGTCACCTGCAAGCTGTAGTTCCCGGCACACAACCACGCATCGAGCGGAACGCTCGTCGAAGAGAGCGCCGTGCCGCGACTGATCGACAACCGCGGCTCGGGTGGCAGGGTGCTGTCCTGCTCGATCGAGATCATCGGCGAGAAGGCCGAGCGGTTACCGCGCGGATTCGCACTGTCTTGCGCGATGGCGATGAAATTGTTGCGCGTGTTCGGGGTCAACGGCACGTTGAAGAACGTGAACTTGCCATCGGCCCCTGCGGTGACCGACGCGACCTGGGTCGTGCCATCGCGCAACAGGGCCACCGAAACCGGCGGCGAATTGGCCCCCGGAGAGCCGCTGTTGCTGTCGACCGCGCCCGTGCCCTCGATGGTGCAACTCGTGGCGGAGGTCGGCGTCTTTGGCGTGATCAACGTGGGCACAGCCGGAGCCGTCAGATCGACCACCACGGTGAACGGCGCCGAGTTGGCCGAAACGTTGCCAAAACGATCGGCGCCCTGGACGGTCATGGTGCGGCGGCCTTCCTGGATTCCGGAAACCGAAACCTGCCAGTTGCCACCGGCGGGTGTGGTGCCGAACACCGCCCCGGTATCATCGCGAACAGTGATCGACGCGCAGTCATTCGCGCAGGTGCCGCTGAGACTGAAGTTCTGGTTCGAAATCGGCCCAATCGGATTGCTGACGGTGATGGCGGGAGGTTGCGGGCCATCCGCGTCGACGGCAAATGCGGCCTGACCAGTGCCTTGGTTGGCCGTCGGCTCCGGTTCGGTGGTGTCTTTACCCGTCGCCCGAATCGTATATTGCCCGGAAGGCAGGCCGGCGGAGTTCGTAAACGTGTATTGGAAGGTGGTTCCGGGAACGACCGGCGTGCCGACCGCAGTTGCCGGAAGATCACCGGGCAGAATGACCACATCCGGAGGTTGGCGCAGCGGTTTCGTCGAGGTTACCGTGAAGCGGCAGACGTTGCCCGGAGCAAGGCCCGAAATGACGGTCGTGCCCGCATCGACCTGGATGGTGATCGAGGGCGCCGTCAGATCGATGACACAGTTGCCGCCATCGACCGGGCCGGCCAGAACAGCGGCAGGGACGGCCGTCTCGATGGCAGACGCTTTGAACGAGTGATTGCCCGGTCCAAGAGCAGAACCGGAGATGGAGAAGTTGGCCGGCGGCGCGTTGAGATTCGCTGCGCCAATGGCATTCGTACCGTCATAAAAAGTGACACCGACGGGCGGGGTGTCTTGACGGTTCCACGTGGCATTGAGGTTAAACACCTGGCCCCCGTTGTAGGTGACACCCGTGGTGTTTGGGGTGCTCGTCAATCTGAGCCCCTGGATGTCAGCGCAGACACGGGTTGCGCTCCCCAGTGACGCCAATAGCGCCAGAAGGGTGACCCAGAAAAGGTGGACTCGAGCTTGCCTCCGCCGTGCGTAGTGTCCCATGGCTGTTCTCCTGTCGGGTGCCAGTACCCGTGCTTCCTTATGTCGCTTTCATCCGCCCGATGAAAGACTATTACTCACCTTTGTTCTTCGGCATTGTGTTGCTGAAACTTGAGAGTTGCTGTGAAACCCAGCGCAAACAGAGGCTTGACAAGGGCACGGCGTCCTTTCTATAGTGAAGTCGTTCGGGCACCCCGTGCGCCAATCCCCAAGACCGTGCCCCACCCCTGGTCGACCTTCATCACCCGCGAGGCTTATTGCCGTCATGCGTCCGTACGTCAACCATGTGCACTGCTGACCGCGTGCGTTGCGGTCCAGGTGCCATCGTCCGCTTCATCGGGATTGCGGCTGCTTGTCTGGTTTTGCTGATCGGCACAATTGGTTGTGGCGGCACGAACTCAACGGGGGCCGCCCCGATCACTCCGGCGCCAACCGACATTTATGCAGGTGCGATAGCCGGCACGGTGTTTGGCTCGGGAACAGCGCTCGTCGCAGGCGCCCTGGTTGAAACCACAAACCGGCAGGCGCTGACGGCGTCCAATGGCACATACCTCTTAACGAACATTGGCGAGGGAAACTACCGGGTCACGGTCAGGGCAACGGGATTCACCACCCAGGCCCGCGACAACATTCCGGTGCACCCTGGCGAGATTACCCGACCGATCGACTTCTATATGACCACCGGCATGGCCACGCCGACGCCCGACTTCGGCATTCTTGCTCTCAGTCCGCGCATCGGCACCGACGGCGATGAGATCGACGTGCTCGGGCACGGTTTCGGCAGCGTTCCGGGACAGGTGACGATCGGGCTGCGACCGGTATCGATCATGGTCTGGACCGACTCGCTGATTCGCATCAAGATCCCCGACCTGGTCGAAACCGGTGTCGTCAAAGTCGTCATCAACGGCATCTCGTCGCACGAGACCAGCGAGGTCGTCTTCGTCGCCCGTCCGATCGCGCTCGAGTGTGTGCCCGCGGCGGCCCGACCGGGCACGGTGGTCGAGATCGTCGGCCGCAACTTTCATCCGGTGCGCACCTACAACCGGGTTACGCTCAACAGCGTCAATGTCGACGTGCTCGAGGGGTCGACACCCTCCCGTCTGCGGGTCATGATGCCGGCGAATACGGAATCCGGCATATTCCAGGTCCGCCTCGAGACCCCCGAGTATCAGGCCGACGGCATTTCGTCGGCATTGATCACCATTCCACCTTCGCTGATTCACCTGTCACCCAAGCGTTCGCTGCCCGACGTAACCTTGACGTTGTATGGCAACAATTTCGGCAGCGACCCGACGGCGGTACGGGTGATCATCGGCAACAATTATACGCTCGGCCCCAACGATTTCATCAGCTTTTCGACACACCGCGTCCAGTTCAAGGCGCCCCCCTATGCGGTGCTGGCCGCGGGTCAATCGGCGCAGATCCGATTGTCGGTGAACAACGCGACGACCAGCGAGAGCATTACCTATACCGCCTACAATCCCGTTGATGCGAATCTCACCTCGTATGGAATCCGCAATATCACCGACATCAATGCCACCCGCCAGATCCGGATCGCCCGCTTCCGCCCATACGAGCGGTTGGCCCTGGTGATGATGCTGGAAGGAGCACCCAACCAGGATCTGCCCGGCAGTTACACCTACACGCTCAGCAGTATCCTGGGCAACAACCGCGTGCCGGTGCCCGCACTGCCTCAGGGGATGTCAATACGTGGTAATGCAGTAGGGCCGCGAGCGCTAACGCCGCCGCGGCCGCTGTTCAACCGCAGCGGGTGGCGCCCGCGCGACATCGGGCCACTCATCCGCGCAGGCTATGCCGCACAATCGCAGCGATCGACCGACACCGTCCTGGGGCTCGATGATCTCGATCTGTTTGCCCCGAGTCGGCGCGCGGCGCTGGCTGATCCGGCGCCGGCCAGCACGACGTTCTGGGTGGTGAATCCGTATGCACCGGATGCGAACAATACGATCTATGACCGCCTCGCCTCGGCAACGCTGATGGCCACCGGAACCTACTGTCTGATCTACACGGACCCGGCCACAAATGCGGCGACCATCAGTTCGGGAACGTTGGCGACAATCACCATGACCTTCGATCGTATTTACAACACACTCGCGACAGCCTGTTGGGATGGCGTGACATTGGCGCCGGTCGAAGGCAACGTCGATCCGCAACCGCGAATTGTGTTGTTCATCACCCCGAAACTCAACCAAGATGCGACAGGCGATTTGCGCGTTCTCGGGCTCTTCCATCCCCGCGACAAGAATCCGGCCTCGCCGCACTCAAACGGCACCGAGATCCTCTATCTCGACGACCAGTCGGTCAACGACAACTTCGCCGATTTCATGGGCACCTGCGCCCACGAGTTTTCGCACATGATCTACGACAACCAGAAAGCCCGCTGGGGTGTTGGCTCGACCTGGGTCAACGAGGGTCTGGCCATGTGGTCGCAGGATGTCGTTGGTTATGGCTTCCAGCAGGCGATGACCACGCCATCCGATCAGGTTGGGGCGTATTTACGCAATGCATACAACGTCTCGATCAACCACTGGCCGGCCGACAGCGGGCTCGAGAATTACGGCGGCGATTACCTCTTCGTCAAGTATCTGCACCAGATGTGTGGCGGCCAGCAGGCGATCCGCCTGCTCGAGCGCAACAACGGCGCCACCGGTCTCAACGACATCGAGTCGTTCGTCATGCCGTTGGGCACCGCGACCCGCACCTTGGCCGGCTTCAACGGCCTGTTCGCCTATTTTTCGATGGCCCTCTACTGCGACAACCTCGGGCTCAAAAACAGCCTGTCGGGTTACAAACCGTTCGAGTTTCAGTTCACCGGAACGGGTCGGGGTGACGGCGGCATCGGCCTGCGCGGAGCCATCGACGGCATCAACGGTTTGAGTCATTACTCGTTTGGTGAAAACCCGGTGCAATCGACGGGTAACCGCATGGTGGGCTACAGCGCCGAGGTGCTCGAGTGGCCGGGTGGCAACGACGGCGATCTCGAGATTGGCATCAATCCGTCGGGATCGGGCAACACGCAAATCTACGTGGTCTACTGGTCGACGAAGGATGAGTGATCCCGGTTCGCCCCGCCGGATCCAGCCGCGCCGAGAGTTTGACGACCGTTCGGCATCGGCCTATGCTGTCGTTGCTCGAAACGGCAACCACATCGGGAGGTGGCGACGATGGACGCTTGCTCTCTGCACAACCGGCACTGCACCCCATGTCAGGGTGGAGTACCCGCGCTGACTGCTGCCGAGTCGTCTGCCCGTCGGGCCGAACTGGCGCCGGACTGGACACTCGATGAGGCGGCAACCCAGATCTCGCGCCGATTCAAGTGCCCGAATTTTCGCGAGGCCCTCGCCCTGGCCAACCGCATTGGTGAACTGGCAGAAGCGGAGGGGCATCACCCGACGTTGACCGTGGGGTGGGGGTTCTGCCGGGTTGAGTTGACGACCCACAAGATCAAGGGACTGCATGACAACGACTTTCTGATGGCCGCGAAGATCGACACTTTGGTGCGCTCTTGATCGAGGCCAGCCGGCAGGGCACCCGCGGCCAGACTGGCATGACAACCGCAATTCGCCCATGTATATATGTATATATGCACATATATTTATATATAAATGCGTCGACCGGCAAGACAGGCGGCATCCGCCCACGCGGCAAGACTGACAAGGGGTAGACAACAGCCATGGAAACACTGCAACAGATCCTCTTTCTTGGCATCATGGTCGTGCTGTTCGTTCTCGGCGCCAAGGTCGACGCCTGGTGGCGCAAACGGGAGTTCGACCGCGTTCGGACCGACTACGAGCGCCAGATCGCCGACCTCAAGAACGAAAAAGAGCGCCACGCCACGACCCTGGCCGAGTCGGGCTTCAAGCAATTGCAGCAACAACAACGGTTGTATGATACGCAGATCGCCGAAAAGGACCAGCAGTTGCAGCAATTGCAGCGCGACCTCGAAGCCATGAAAAGCTCGTGGCAGGACCATGACAAGGTTCTGGCCGAGTTCAAAGGAGCCACCGGCGCCGAAGCACCGACCCTGATCTTCAAGCTCGTGCAGCTCAACCAGAAGCTCAGTTCAGCCCTGGCCGAGCGCTGGGACCAGATCGAGAGCCGCCTCGACGAGTCGTTGCAGACCACCAGTCGCCAGATCCGCGAACAACTCGACCGCGCCCGCACCGCTTTGCAGGCGGACAGTCACGAGATTGCCGCCATCCTCAACACCCGCATTCCCGAGGACGTGCGCCGCCAGGTGTTCGCCGAACTGAGTCGCTCCCGCAGCGAGCCCGCCCAGGATTCCGCCCGCCTCATCGAAGACCGCACCATCCGCTGACCGGCCGCGACGTAATACACTGTATGTCGGTCACTCGCCGACACCACTTCAGAAAAGGATTGTCCATGCGCCGCTTTCTTACGCCCCTGCTCGTCGCCATCATCGTTACCGCCGGCATTGCTGCGCCCGGCCCCCTCTTTGCCGTTGAATCGTGGATCACCGAACAACAAGGCGATTCCAGCAACGGCGCCGCACCGGCGCCGGCGCTCGCGGGCCTCGATGCCATTCCGCTGCCGGACGGCCAGGTGCCTCGCTTCGGCGCGCTCCCGCGAACCCAGACACCCCGGATCGAACCCAACGTGGCCGACACGGCACGCACGCTCGAGCGCGCGGTCAACAAACGCGCCGTGCTCGACTATCTGAAACTCAAACTCGACAAGAAGCAAATAGCCTTTCTCAACCAGCACAAGTTTCTGCTCGTGCCCAAGAGCGCCACCCGCTTCAAAGGCCAGGTCCAGTTTGCGGGATACGCGGCGCTGCCCTGGGACGAAATGCTCGGCATGTTCGATGAGATTGCCGGCAACCCTGTGCCCTGCGAGCGTCTTCCTGAAAACACCCGGCTTGTCACTCCGGCCATCGTGCTGCATGCGTTCCACAAGTACCTCGAGAACACCATCGAAGAACTCGAAAAGACCTCGCTGCGCCACGACCTGCTCCATTTCACCCGCGAGATGCGCCAACGGGCGATCGAGGCGAAGAACAAGGCCACCGGTCCACTGGCCGGGCGACTGCAACTCGTGGCCGCTCAGTTCACCGTGCCGCTGATCCTGCTCGAGAACTCGGTGGCGTCGTATCCACGGCATCCCGAAGGCGCCGCCCAGACCGCCGAGGAAAAAGACCATGCCGACACCGCCGTCACGGCCAAAAAACTGTTCGCCGACACCTGGCGTCGCGATTTCGACGCCCCTACGGCTGAGCAGATCGAGCGGGAATTGGACCTGATCTACGCGGCCGAGAAACTCGAGATCTCGCCGTTGTTTGGTCAATACGTCGACGGCCCACCGCGGCCAGCCGACTACACCCAGTTCACGCCGCGCAGCCACTACACGAAGTCATCAAACCTACGTGCATACTTTCGCACTATGATGTATTTCGGGCGCAATACATGGTTGTTCGAGACGACCGACGGTGTTCGCGACGCCCTGCTCGTCGCCTGGCTCATGGCCAACCCCGATCGCAACGGGCAACCCCTGGTCAACACCTTTCGCCGGATCATGAGTGTCACCGGGTTCTTCGCCGGCCCAGCCGACGACATCGGTTACCCGGTCTGGCGGAACTTCGTCACGTCGGTGGCAGGCCGTGCCGAGCTCGCTCCCACCGCAGCGGTCGACGACAAGTTCATCAAGGCGATCACCGCCCGTCTCGGTGAACTTGCGCCCCCGCGCATTCTCAGCGATGCGTTCATCGACGACGCGGTCCCCGGCATGACCAAGGCCGACATGCTCGCAAAGACCAAAGGTTTTCGCGTCTTCGGCCAGCGTTTCACCTTCGATGCCCTCACCCTCGGCCGGCTCACCGCCGGCCAGGAGAAGACCGAGTTTACCCTGCCATCGACACCCACGGCGCTGTTCGTCGCTGCCGCACTCGGCAGTCGCACGGCCCGCGATCTGTCGGAACAGTTCTACCGCACCGTGGTTTCGCAGAATCCTGACGATCAGAAGAAGTTCCACGATCTCTTGTTGCGCGCCGAAGCAACGATTTCCCGCGTCAAGGACGACGAGTGGTTCGTCAGCGTCGCGGGCGCGTGGTTGAAAACCCTCGGCACGCTGACGCGCACTTTCGGCAAGGGCTATCCGCAGTACATGCAGAGCCCACTCTATCCGTTGCAGCAGATTCAGGAACTGCTGGGTTCTTACGCCGAACTGAAGCACGACACTCTGCTCTACGCCAAACAGAACTACGCCGAATTCGGCGGCGGCGACGATGAGAAGAAGATTCCCCCGGTACCGCGCGGCTTTGTCGAACCCAACCTCGCCTTCTGGTATCAACTGCAACGCCTGTTGGCGTATTTTCACAGCGGCCTGCAGCAATTCCCTGAGATGGCCTCGGAACTCGAGGAGTATGGCACCATCAACCGCTTCAAGAACGACATCGACTTCCTGACGTCACTGGCCGAGAAGGAACTCGCCGGCACGACGCTGAGCGAAGACGAGCACGAGAAATTGCGCGTCATGCAACTGTCATACATGGCGAAACCTTATGGTGATGTTGTGTTCCACCGCGATGAGGATTTCCGCTCGGGACTCGTGGCCGACATTCACACCGACATCGCCAAAGCGCAGGTCCTGTATCAAGCAACCGCCGAGCCCTACGTGATCCTCGCACTGATCGGCAACGAAAAACAGACCCGCCTGGCCATCGGCATCACTTACAACCACTACGAATTCACCGAACCGCTCGCCCGGCGCCTCGACGATGCCGCCTGGCAGAAGCGAGTCTACGGGCAACCCCCGGAACTGCCAGCAAAACCCGATTACTACAAGGCTCTGGTCAACGAGCAGTAAGTATTTTGTATTTGTTCACCCCGGGTCGCCTCGGAACCACCTGTTCCGCATCGGCCTGCGGACAGCCGCCATGAAAACCGCACTCACGGTCGGGTTGGTCGCGCATGCGAGCTCCGCGCGCTCGGTTGCAGCCCTGACGCTGTTGTTCATCATGGCGCTGCCGGTGGTGAGCGCCCCTCTGGCCACCGACGTCGGCGTCTTGCCGATTGCCCCGATGTATGCCGACGCGTCGTTGTTTGACCCGGCCGTCGCGACCGCTGCCCAGGCGCCGCTTGCCGAATCGGTCACCGGGTTGGTCGTGTCGCACCACCTACTGGCCGTCGACCTCATTGCCGCTGCTTTCACAACCATTCGCGGAAAACGTTACGACAAGATCGTCATCATCGGCCCCGATCATTACTCACGAGGCACCTCCCTATTCTCGGTGTGTGACCGCGATCTGAATACCTGTTTCGGCCCGGTGCCGGTTGCCGGCAGCGACGTCGCTCAACTGCGTGGTTGCCCGCTGGTTTCTCCGTCGGGCCTGTTTTCGCACGAACACGCCGTGCAGGCGCTCGTGCCATTCTGCGCCCGGATATTGCCCAACACCCCGATACTGGCCATCGCCATCGCCAACAAGAGTCGAGTCGAAGACTGGAATACACTGTATTCATATCTTGCCCCGCTCGTGTCGAGCACGACTCTGGTCGTGCAAAGCACTGATTATTCGCATTTCCTCACGCCGTTCGACGCCCGTCGACACGACCAGGACTCACTGCAGGTATTGGCCGGCGCTGACGAGCGCCGGGTCGCCTCGTTGTCACAACCGCAGCACTGCGACTGTCTCGGCGCCATGTATTTGCAGATGCGCCTGCAACGCGAGCGTTTCGGTGCCCGACCGTGGGTGATCGACAATCGCAACTCGCAGGAGTACGCCCCCGAACCGATTGCCAGTTCGACCAGCTACATCGCCGCCGTCTATTCTCCGGGCTTTCCCCGCCCCGGTCTCGCGCCCACCTGGGCTTTCGCCGGCGATACCTTCTTCGGACGCTTCATGGTGCCGCGTCTCGCCAATCCGCACCATGGGCCGGCCACGTTGCGAGCGGCCCGTGACCTGGTGGGTTCGGCAACGCTCGCGGTCAACCTCGAGGGGGTCTTCGCAAATCCCGACGACCCCACGCGGACCCCGATCCCACTTGCCATGGATCCGCTCTTCGCGCAGTCGTGGTTGCGGGCCCTGGGTGCGCGCGTGGTCATCACGGCCAACAACCACGGTCGGGATTTCGGTGCACGCCGGTATCGAGAAATGTGCAACACATTGCATGACAATCGCTTCACCGTTGTCGGCAATCTCCAGACCGTCGATCTCGGGTCGTTCACGCTGACCGCCCTGACCGACCTCGACAACAACGACCCGCGCATCGTGCAACTGCTGTCCGCTCCGGCGGTCGCCGATCTGCCGCTCCCTCATGCAGGCAAACCGGCGTTCGCATTCGTGCACTGGGGGCGCGAGTGGCAGTGCACCCCCACGCCCCGCCAACGTGAGGTCGCGTCATGGCTCGAGACCCAGGGCTTCACCTTGATCATCGGCTGCCACCCGCACGTCGCGAGCAGCTTCGACCTGCTCAACCGCGCCAATTGTGCCTGGTCGCTGGGTAATTTTCTCTTCGATCAAGCGCGGCCACCGGCCGGCGGAGCCGTTCTCGAGGTTGCGTTCTTCAGGCAAGGGACGTGGTTTGCCCGTTTGCGCCCGATCGGCAATCTCTACACGACGACGACTCCTGCGCATTAACCGACCACCGGGGTGGTCACAGGTCGAGCACAGTTGGCAATCCGGGGTGCCGCGCCTGCACAACGAGCGTTCACCCACCGTGCAGTGACTACGGGAAACAGCATCTAATGCCGGTTTCGGCCTTTGTCGATAGACATAGTGACAGACGGCACAGAATTTGCTACACTGCCGTGCTTCAGTGGATGCCGGCGCCAACCCGTCAGGGCAAACCGTCCGGTCGATTTCGTTGAGGTTCGTGGGGTTTGATCATGGTGTTCTCGTATTCTCGTTGTATTGCTGTTTTTGCCTTCATCGTTGTTCTTTTGGTGGGTCCGGTGGTGGGTGCGCCCGCAACCGTGGCGCCAGGCGAAGCGGTTCTCGCCGAGATGGCTGCTGCCGCACAGGCCACACCCGACCGCGCTCCGGTCGCCGCGTTCGATCGCATCGAACTGGTTCCGGTTGCTGCTCCTGCCGGTTTCGAGCACAGCGTGACGTATCAGGTCGCCTACTTTCAGACCGTCGACGGCCAGAGCCGTGAAGTGTTCCCGGTCCGCGCCGACAAAGAGAAAGATCTCGACCTGACCCTTGCCCAGGTCATTCGCCAGGTCATCATCAATGAGTATGAGGCCAACGGTCGCCACGTCAACGACACGGCGCTCATGACCACCACCAAAAAAGAGATTCTCGATCTGGTCACGATCTCGCAACACGGCACCAAGTGGACCACCGAAGGCCGCAAGGTGCTGGCCCGCTATCTAACCACCGAGCGCGACCGCCTCAGCCTGCATCGGCTGCATGCCACCCTCGATTACAAGTTGCCTGGCGGCACGCAGGTTGGCGCCGTCGACATCGATCCGGTGCTGGTCCGCTTCGCCGAGGGCGAAGCGCGTGACCAGATCACGGTCATCCTGGTGACGGCCAACGTCGACTGACGACCTGTCGCCAACGACACGGCGCTCATGGCACCGCTTGCGCAAGCAAGCGGTGCTTCGTTTAACTCGCCCCAAACGTGGTGTCGTCCATGGTGACTTGCTGCTCGCACAACCCGGCGCTCACGACTCCAGCAGGCCGCGCACCGCGTCTTCGGTGATCCCGAGAAACTTCGCAATCTCGGCCACCGATACGCCAAGTCCCTGCATGCGCCGTGCAGTCGCGCGCAGGGCCTCGGTGCGGCCCTCGGCACGCGCCTCGGCCTTGCGCCGGGCAATAATGTATCTGATGTTTTCTTCCAACATGACGGTGGCCTCCGACAGTTCACCGATTTCCTGCGACACCGCAACCCGCCCGACAACATCGGTGTTCAGCAACACGCGGCGGATCCAGACGGCGAATGATCTGCGCAGACTTCGTTGTTCATCACTATGTAACCACACAAGCAGGTTCCGCATCAACTGAACCAGCGTGTCCTCGTCGCGGCCGTGCTCGAGCTGAAACAACACCGCCACCAGATTGCGCACCGGCTGCAGGTCGCTCTCGGCACAGCGCAACTCATCGATCACCAGGTGAGTCAGGCGCGGACGAAATCGATCGAGGCCCACCGGCATCGTCGCAACAAGGTCGGCAACCTCGACCGGCGCGGTCCAGTGTTTGCGTCCGTTGTATAAGACGACGGGTAGCACCGGCGGCAGCGAGCCATCGGGATGAAGTCGCCTGCGGGCGTGCAGGTCGAGCCACAGAGACGACACATACGACATCATGCGCAGCGCCATGTACGGATCGACCTTCGATTGAAACTCGAGCAAGATATAGACGTAGAGCCAGTTGCCCTGCCAACGCACCCGCCAGATGAGATCGTCGCGCCGTTCGCGCAGCCGATCGCCAACGAAACTGCACGGTTCCTTTTCGAGCGTGGTGAAGTCGAGTTCCTCGACCCACGGTTCGTGCACGAACCCGCGCAAGAGATCGCGCACCATTTCGGGATGCGAGAACAGGAGCTTGTAACCCTCGTCGTGGCGCCGGGTCATGATGCCTCTTGTGCGGGCGGTGCCGCGGCAACCATTCCGGCTACCGGATTCCTGGCCAGCAGCGTGTCTTCGAGCAATCGGCGTATGGCATCCATCGACAGTGCACCCCCTCGACTGCGGACTCAATCACTGTAAACATCCGCCGTCGAGGGTGCCCCGGGAAAAAATGTTCGCCACACACACCACGGCCCCCGCTTCACGTTAGCGAAACGGGGACCGTGTGGACAACAATACAACGTATTCTACACCGACGATCTGCGGACTCTTGCCTGCATAACTGGCCCGACGGCCGGCATTCCCTTCCACGCAGATCCGGCGATGGGGCTGTCCATCGCCCCGAGAATCAAATGAACAGATTGATCGTCGAATCGCTGGCCGAGTCGAGATAGGCGGCGACGCCGCCCTCTTCGACGCCGTCGACCAGTTCGTCTTTCTTCAGGCCCATCACGTCCATCGACATCGTGCAGGCCACGAAGCGGACCTTGTTCTTGCGGGCGCTCGCGATCAACTCAGGCAGCGACGCCACGTTCTTCTGCGCCATGACCTGCTTCATCATCATGGTGCCCATGCCGCCCATGTTCATCTTCGAGAGCGACAGCTTCTCGGGACCACGCGGCATCATCGCGCCGAACATCTTGTCGATGAGACCCTTCTCGACGGCCGGCGGCTGCTCCTTGCGCAAAATGTTCAGGCCCCAGAAGGTGA
Source organism: uncultured bacterium (assembly GCA_964483805.1). Classification (GTDB taxonomy): domain Bacteria; phylum Muiribacteriota; class Ozemobacteria; order Ozemobacterales; family Ozemobacteraceae; genus CAZADH01. The sequence continues at coordinate 84,523 of CAZADH010000001.1, read as the reverse complement.
AGAACAACGTCACCTCGAGCCCCATCGCCGCTGCACCGTTCGCGATGATCATCGCCGCCATCGCCTTGTCGAGGTCGTTCGAGAACACGACCATCGTCAGTCTCTTCTTGCCCGCAAGGCCGGCCAGCGCCGCGTTTGTGTCAACCGGCGGCGCCACGGGACCACGCTCCACGAGCGCGATGTATCGCCCCTTCTCCGGGTTCATCGACACCAGGCGGTGCCCGGCGCGCTTCGCCCAGGCGGCAACATCGGCAGGGAACCCGGGATCGGTCGCGATGATCCGCAGGCGCTGACCCTCTTTCAATTCGTCGAGGCGCTCGCGCATCTTCAACAAGGGCCCCGGACACTGCAGCCCACACGCGTCGAGCTCGAACGCCGTATCGGGCACTGACGGCGACGTCGACGGAGAGCTGCAGAACGTTTGCGTGTGCGGCACCGGAACCGCCCCGAGCCCCGACAACCGTTGGTTCGCCATCGCCCAGGCCTTGTAACCGCCCACGAGATTGCGAACGATGAAACCTTTCTGCACCAACTGGCGTTGCGCCACATACCCACGCAAACCCTGTTGGCAATAGATCAAGATTTCCCTGTCGCGCGGCAACTCGGCCATCCGCGGCCGCAACTCATCAACCGGGATCAGCACCGACCCCGGAATGTGGCCGGCCTCGTGCTCGGTCGGCGTGCGCACGTCGAGCAACATCGCCTTGTCGAGCGCCATCGTAGCCAGGTCATCGGTCTGGAATCCACGGTGATCGCCACGCAGCAGGTTGGCGCCCACCATGCCGACCACGTTGACCGGATCCTTCGCCGAACCAAACGGCGGCGCGTAACACAACTCGAGATGCTCGAGATCGTAAACGGTCATGCCTGCGGCAATCGCCGTCGCCAGCACGTCGACCCGTTTGTCGGCCCCATCAGCGCCGATCGCCTGGGCGCCAAGAACCTTGCCCGTATCAGGTGTAAATACAATCTTGACAGTCAGCGGCATCGCCCCAGGGTAATACCCCGCATGGCTGGCCGCATGAATCATCGCCTTCTGATACGGCATCTTCAGCCGCTTCAACGTCTTCTCGCTCGCCCCGGTCATGGCCACGGCGAGATCGAAGATCTTGCAGATTGCCGTGCCCTGCGATCCGCGGTAGCGACTGTCGCGCCCGAACACCTGATCGGCGGCGATCCGCCCCTGCCGGTTCGCCGGGCCTGCCAGCGGAATCAGCGTCTGCAGGCCGGTCACGCGGTCCTTCACTTCGATCGCGTCGCCGACGGCGTAGATATCGGGATTCGAGGTCTGCATGCGATCGTCGACGACAATGCCGCCCCGCTCCCCAATCTTCAAGCCCGCGCCCTTGGCCAACTCTGTGCGCGGACGCGCGCCAATGGCCACGATGACCAGATCGGTCTCGAGCGGAGGCTCGCTGCCGAGCTGCACGGCAGTGCGGGCGCCCGTGCCGACGATGCCGGTCACGCTCGCACCCAGCTTGAGGTCGACACCATGCAGGCGCAGATGCTGATGCAACAGCTCGGCCATCTCGCTGTCGATCGGCGGCATCACCTGTTTCTCACGCTCGACCACCGTGACCGCCAGCCCCTTGTGCCGGAGGTTCTCGGCCACCTCGATGCCGATGAAGCCACCGCCGATGACCGTCGCGTGGCGGGGAGACTTCGCTTTGATGTATTGCAATACATTGTCCAGATCTGGAATCGTCCAGAGGTTGAAGACATTCGGCAGGTCGAGGCCATTGATCGGCGGCCGGAACGGCGCCGCTCCCGGTGCGAGAATCAACTTGTCGTAGGTGATTGCCTCGGTGGCGCCGGAGGCATGGTTCTTGACCGTGACCTTTTTTGCCGCTGCGTCGATCGCCGTCACTTCGTGCCGCACCCGCACGTCGAGGTTGAATCGCTCTTTCAACGACTCAGGCGTCTGCACCAGCAAGTCGTCGCGATCTTCGATCACGCCCCCCAGATGATAGGGCAGCCCGCAGTTGGCGAAACTGACGTACGGCCCCGCCTCGAGGACGATGATCTCGGCGTGTTCATCGAGTCGCCGCGCGCGCGCCGCTGCCGACGCGCCTCCGGCCACACCACCGACGATTACCAGGCGCAGAGACTTCGCGGAACCGATCGTTTGAGCTTCCATGTTATGACCTCCTGGATGATTTCACTGCTGGCCGGCAATGGTCCTGACACGACGCCATGCACTCGATCAAGTGGCGCAGTTGCGACAAAGCCAGCGAGTAGATGCGCCGCGCCCCGTCCTGGCGAACCGCCAGAATGCCCGCCGATCGCATCGTCTTGAGTTGCTGCGACACCAGCGCCTGAGCAATGCCCAGATGCGCGGTCAGCTCGTTCACGGTGTGCTCGGACCGGCACAGCAGATCGAGCAGGCGCAACCGCAACGGATGCGCCACCGCCTTCAACACCTGCGCCAGGTGCTCGAGATTCTCGGATTTGAGTGTCGTCAGCTTCTTCATGGATATCGATGACTTACTATATATTATATTCGCTATATATAAGTCAACCTATATAGCAGATTCTTTCCGATCCGCTTTCCGGCGGCACGTGGCCGGGTTTCGTTGGCAACGGCACCAGAGCGGCCGAGAGGATGACAAACGGCAGCTCTCCCGGATACCATACCGGCATCATCCCCGCATCCGGAGGCCTGCATGCTTCATCGTCTTCTGCGCCACGCCACCGCCGCCAACGCCCGCCCGGCGACGATCTGCCAACTTCTCGCCCTCGGCACGGTGGCACTCTTCTGCGCCCAGGCCGCGATCGCCAATCCGCCGGTGGCCACGGCCCCGGTCGTGCCGATGATCGACCTGACCACGCTGCGCCCCGCGCCAATCCTGCGCCTGCTCTATGCCACCGCCGACAACTTCGTCGGCGAGCCACTGTATCCCGATGCCGTCGCGTATCTGGCCGAACCGGCCGCGCGCGCTCTCGCCCGCGCCAATGCCGACCTCGCAAGTCAAGGCTTTGCGTTGGTGATCTGGGACGCCTACCGTCCGTTGTCGGTGCAACGCCGTCTGTGGGAGAAGCGGCCCGACCCCGAGCTCGTCGCCGACCCCAAGACCGGCTCGCGCCACAACCGCGGCTGCGCGGTCGACCTGACCCTCGCCCGCCTTGACGGCAGCGAGGTCGCGATGCCCACGGCGTATGACGAGGTCTCCTCGTTCACCCCCGCCCGCGCCCCCGGGCTCACCCCCGAAGTGTTTGCCAATCGCACGCGTCTGCAGAAGGCCATGCTCCGCCAGGGCTTCAAGCTGCTCAACAGCGAATGGTGGCATTTCGATTTCCCGGGCTGGGACCGCATGCCGCTGCTCGACCTGTCGTTCGCTGCCCTGGCAAGTGCCGCCGCCCGTCACCCCGCCGCGGCCGCCCGCTGATGCGCCGGCGACATCTTCGCTGTCCACGCCCGCTGCGCGCAGCGGCTTTTGTGGTCGCCATACTGTGTATTGCTTACACCTCCGCAGTCGTTGATGCATCGACGCCTATAGCATCGTCGTCGCCAGCATCGTCGTCGGTGGCGGCGATCGATGACTGGAACCCCGAGTTTCCGGCATCGGCCGTCCGCGGTGCATCAACGACGGCCAGCGCGGCCACACAGGCGACGAAACCGACCGGCAAGACCAGCGACAAACGCAGCGCTTCAGGTCCGACCGCCCTCCCACCGCTCTCTCCAGCCTCTGCCGCGGCGCAGGCGGCCGAGATCGCCAGCCTCACCCGCATGGGTCTGCTGCTGCCAACCTCAGCGCCGGCAGCGGCTTCGGCCTCCACGCCGGTGGCCGCCCCGGCGACAGTCAGCACTGAGCTGCGCCTGCGGGTGTTTTCGCTGAATACCTGGCTTCTGCCGCCCCCGGTTGTCACCGCCCCCGAGTTGCGCATCGAACGCATCCTGAAGATGATCCGCGAATTGAATCCAGACATTGTATTGCTACAAGAGGTCTGGCGCACCGAGGAGGTCACCCGGTTTCGCCGGGCGTTCCCACAGTGGCACGTCCGCTCGTCGGGGTCCACTGTTTACAACCGCGGCGGCCTGCTGACGTTTTCCCGCCATCCCATCGTCGCCTCGGGTTTCCTCGCCTTTCCGATCACCGCCGACCACACGGCGGTCGAGTTGGCGGCCGGCAAAGGCGTGCTCTGGGTGCGGTGTCGCATCGGCAATCGCGAGATCACGGCGGCCAACACCCACCTGTTTGCGCCACACGGGGAGCGAGAACGCGCCATCACCGCCGACCAGAGTCACCGCGTGTTCTCACTCAGCGCCACACTGCCCGACCCGCTGATCCTCGGCGGCGACTTCAACCTGCTTCCCGACGTCGTCCAGCCGCAATACACCGAGCGATATCTCGACGCCGGCAACAATGAGAGCACAGTCCCGCGCGGCACCTCAGTGGCCGACTTCGAGAACAACGTGGCCCGCCCGACGCGCAAGATCGACTACCTGCTGGTCCGCCCCGCGTCGGGCACACGCACCCTGTTCGAGAGCAACACCGTGGTCATCCCGCGGCTGTCAGACCACGCCCCGATCGTCGGCGACATTACGTTGTATTGATTTGCGCATCGTCGACACACAGGTGCGCGTTGCGCCGTGCCGCGCTATCGAATCGAGCCAATCGCGAAGGTAAACAAAACCGCGCATCCTGCCGATGATGCCCGATGGTCCCGGCGGACCAGTTCGGCATGAGGAGAACATCGGTATGCGACAACGCCCTGCTTGCGATCCGACGTCCAGCGCCATCGTGCTGGTCATCAGACTGACCCTGATCGTGACCCTGACTCTCGTCGCCCAACCGGTCACGGCTTATGAAGTGCCGGCGGCGCCGCTGACCTTCACGTGGCAGGCGTGCCTGGGTGGCGACAGCGACGACGTCGGCCAAGCCATCTGCCCGACGCCGAACGGACAATGGATGGTGGCGGGCTACGCCAACTCGCGCGACCACGACATGACCAACCACCACGACGGCGACGTCAGTGCCTACTGGGGACGCGGCGACTTTCTGGTCGCCCGTTACGACAACACCGGCAAGAAGGTCTGGTCGAAGTGTTTTGGCGGCACCGGCACCGAGCGGGCCCTGGCCATTGCTGCGGTTGGCAACGACACCTACTGGGTGGCCGGCTACACCGACTCGAACGAGGGCGATGTGTCGGGCAACCACGGCGGTAACGACGCGTGGGTCATCAAGGTGTCGGGTTCGGGGTCACTGCTCGCCCGCAAATGCCTGGGCGGAGGCAACAGCGAGATCGCCTGCGGCGTGCAGGCGACCGGTGACGGCGGCTGCATCGTCGTCGGTACCACCGATTCTCCAGACGGCGACGTCAAAGGCCTGATCGGCCAGAACGACGCGTGGGTGGTCAAACTCGACAGTGCCCTGAATATCCAGTGGCAGAAGTGTCTCGGCACCAAGGGCGACGATCTGGCTTGTGCCGTCGACAACGCGGCAGGCGGCTACGTCGTCGGGGGACGCATCGCGCGCGGCCCGGGCAACCAACCGGCGCCGTGGTGCCTGGGGAACGGCATGGTCGCGAAACTGGCGGCAAGCGGAGCCACCGAGTGGCTCGTCGATCTGGGCGGCATGGACGACGACACCGTGCTCGCGGTTCACCCGAACGCGGCTGGCGGCTTCATCTGCGCCGGCTACAACCGCTCGCCCAGCACCGCCGGACATCAAGGTGGCAGTGATGCCTGGGTGTTCGCACTCGACGCCAACGGCGGCAAGGTCTGGGAAAAATCGCTCGGCGGTTCGGCCGACGACACCGCGACCAGCATTCGCCAACTGAACGACGGCGGCTACATCATGACCGGCGAAACGGCGTCGTTCAACGGCGACGTCGGCGGCGTGCACACCGATCGGCCTGACCTGTGGCTCGTGCGCCTCGGCGCCGCCGGGGATATCCACTGGCAACGCTGCCTGGGCGGACGCGACCCCGACGTGGGCAACGATCTGTGGCCCACCAGCGACGGCGGCTACGTCGTCACCGGCGGCGCATCGCCGCGCGGCGAGGGCGACATCAAGAGCGGCCACGCGGGCTTCGACCTCTGGATCTTCAAGGCCTGGCCGATGTAGCCGCAACAACCGGCCAATACCAGACCGGGGTCGCCATTGCGGCGACCCCGGTCGATTTACATACGATTGATGTGCAACGTAAGTATAACGGGCACGTCACCCACTCAGGGATTCGGCAACGACTTCTGCTGCCAGTCGAAACCGGGACGCTTCAGGGTCTGACACAGGGCTTCGGCATCGCGAAACATCGTCTGCCCCGTCTTCGGGTCGGAGTCGAGGAAGAACACAAAATCGAGGTTGCGCTCGGGCGAGACGCGCTCGTTGGTGAACAGCCGCACGAGATCATCGGTCGGCATCGCCCACCGACCCATGGTTCGCTTCAGATTCAGCGGCAGTTTGCCACGAAACGCCCGGTAGATCAGCTCGGAACACACCAGTTTGTCGGCTGTCTGGAAATCGAACTCGAAATCGTACGGTTTGCCCACATGCCGGAACGCCTCGACGATGACCGCCTTGATCTGTTCCTGAGACAGACGCGGACGAAATGCGCAGATATAGTCGGCGTCGGTCGCTTCCTCCATCGAGCTCATCACCACGCCATCACTGACCGCCTCGACCACCCGGCGGGTGTGCCCGTGATCGTCGTTTTCATCCATGGCTTGCAGGTGCGCCGCCACGATCGGCTCGCGGTCGAGCCCAAGCTTGCGCAGATCATCGACGGTGCCCACATACAAGATCGCATGCGGCCAGAAGCCAGGCAGAAAGATATTGCTCATGAACCAGTTTTCGCGCTCGAGCAAGATGTCGCCCGGCTGCAGCTTCGCGGTCATTTCGCGAATGCGCTCGTGCTTGATGCTCGGCGCATGGCGTTTGTATTTCGAATCGCCGACCCACGTGAACAACGCGGCCTCGGCCCGGTAATAGCGATTGCGCGTCGTATGCAGGAACGTTTGCCACCAGTTGCGCACCCGCATCTTCCAGGGATTCGGTGCATACTGCGTAATGAATTTGTAGTTCGCTTCCATGCGCGCCTGCATCGGCCGGTTCGTGGTGCCTTCGCGGGCAATGACGGCAGCAATCTGTTGGTAGCCATCTTCGATCTGCTCGGCCAGATCGTGATTACCCAGCGGCGCCATCATGGCATCCAGTTGATCGGCTGGCAGGTCGAGTTCGGGCACCCGCTCGTTCAGCTTGCGGCGCACGATCTTGAACTTCTGCGGACCGGCGCTGAGATAGACACAGTTGCGGTACCACTCGAGCAAGGCTGCGAACGACACCTGCAACGCCTTTTCCTGTTTGAGCGGCGAGACGCCCGGCTGTGTCGCCCAGTTGCGCCACCGTTCGGCGATCTGCCCAAGCGCGCGCCGCAGGTTGCGGTTCGCAAACATCCACCGCGCCAGCGCTTCTTCATCCTCGATCGTCAGCGTCTCGGCATTACGCAAGCGCTGCAGATGGCCATTCATCTCGACGCACAAGGCGTCGCCGGTGTCGGCCAGACTGCGCAATGCCCGATAGTCGCGAACCAGTCGCGACATCGGCAGATCATCGGTGCTCAGTGCCGGCCCGGCGCGGCGCGACAACCCGGTCACCGCAACACCGGTGTCGCCGGCAGCACGATCATCGGCGGCGCTGGCCGGCACCGCCGACACCAACGCGACAAGGAAGAACACCACCAGCGCCAACCACCGGACTTCCGCTCGCTTACTCATTGGCATACTCCTCGCATCAGCCCTGCGCAGGGCCTTCTTTTGACTCGTCTGTGGGATCGTTTTCCACCGCAGGCGCGCGCGGTGTTGCGGCCGCTTCCTCGAGCCGGGCCACGTCCGCCGCCCCGATCTGCATGGGATCCAACAACACCGCCGTCTCGGTTTCTTCATTCTTCTTGTCATTGAGCGTCGTTCGGATCGCCGACACCTTGACCACACTGATCTGGCGACAACGCGCGCAGTGCCACCAGTTCACCAGCGCAAACAGCTCGGGCGTTCCCGAACTGCGGAACAACGCCAGCAACGGGTTGATGTCACCGCCTTCAACGGCCGCGCGAAAGGCGTCTGGATCAGGCGGAACCTCCAACGACCCACTGTTGCGCGGCTCGCCCAGCCACACTTGGCAGCGCTCGCAGAACACCTCATCTTCGAGGTGATTGGCGGCAATGAACCATGACAACCCAACAATGAAGACCGCTTCGAAGATCCATACAATGTAAAGAGTCCACCCCGACACGTTCTGGCCGCCGCGCAGGCTCCAGGTGCCGACCTTGGCGATCTCGCCCACGAACCCCCACAGGTCGGGGGGCCACAAGACCAAGGATTTGCCGCCCGACAGCGCAAACAGCCAGCCAACCCACCCGCAATAGAGGGCGGTGGCACCGGTCACGATGCCGACGACACCGAGGATGGTGGCATTGCGGATCTTGCCGGCCATGCCCCCCTTGCCCGTCATCCAACCGATGAACCCGCCAAAGACGAGCGTAATCAGCACATTCAGATAAACAATGGGAATGTAGCGGATCGCATAACCGTAGGGAATCGCGAGAAGGACGGCGGCAAGCACCCCGTACGCGAAAGCCATCACGGGGCCAACCGGCCCCATTTCTCCGGACAATCGGTAGTAGCGTGGCGACTCGTCCACATGGCCCCCTTCAAACGACGGTCGGGTTGGCAACCGATTCATGATAGCATGAGCACAGCAAAGCCACCACTGTACCGCATTCGAGGGAGAGAGCGAATGAAATGGGTCACCCGCTCGCGGGTTCATGTTGATCGTGTTGCCTGCCCCTGGTTGATCAAACGCTTCATCGATGCCGACGCCGAGTTTCTCTTCGTTTCGCCTGCCGCCATCGAAGAGACCGCGCGGCGTGAAGCCGCGATTCCTTTCGATGTTCCGGGTGTCGAACTCGGCCACCACGAAGGTCACTGCTCGTTTGTGACCATCATGCGGCATTATCGCTTGCGCGACCGCGCCCTCGAACGCCTCGCGCGCATCGTCGATGCCGCCGACACCGACGCCCTCGATGACGACCCACTGGCGGCCGGTCTCGAGGCGATCGCCACCGGTTTCGGCCTGGTCTTCCCCGACGATCGCGCCAATCTTGCCCACCAGTTCGCCGTTTACGATGCCCTGTACGCCTGGTGTCGGCTCGAGATGGCGAAAAACCCGCCGCCACCGCCGACCGACGAAGGCGTGGCCACGGTCTGACCGGGTCACGGTCCGCACGACATGTCGCCCGATGTCCACTGAACTGCGCGCCATCTACGAACGGCTGATGCAGGCGATCCGCGTCGAAGAGATCTTCGGCGACGCTCCTGCCAGGGCCGATGCGGCGGCAATCACTGCGCAGGTGCGCGCCGAGTACCATCGGCTGTCGCGACTCGTGCACCCCGATCTGTTCGCCCGCGACCCCGACGCACTCGACCTCGCCAATGAGGCGTGCGCCCGGCTCAACGACCTGTATCAGCGCGCCCAGAGCCGCATTGCCAGTGGTATTTACGGCGTGCATACCGCCTCAGACTCACCCGCCGGCGACGGGAACGACAGCGACATCGACCTGCGTATCCGCACGCGCCGGCGTGAGTATCATCTCACCTCGGTCCTTGCCGAGGGCGACCTGGCGATGATCTATGGCGGCACCTGCATCGACGCCGACACCGGCGATGCCGGGGTGGTCGCCAAACTCGTGACCGACCCCGCAGACAACCCGATGCTGCAGCGCGAAGCCGATGCCCTGCGCAAACTCTGGTCCGATGCGGGGCCACAGACCAAGCATCTGCCGGTGTTGCTCGACCAGTTCAAGACCACCGACGGCCAACTGGGCAATGTTCTGCGCCGTCTCGACGCCCTCGACGGTCTGACGCTGCGCGAGAGACTGCCCCGCGGCGTTCCCGCCGAGCACGTGCTCTGGATCTGGGAACGCCTGCTGAGCGTGCTCGGCTACGCGCACAGTCGCGGCATGCTCCACGGCAACATCGAACCGGCCCACATCATGGTGCGACCGCGTGATCACAATGTATTTCTCATCGACTGGTGCTACTCGATCCTCGAACCGGCCCGCACCGGCGATTCCTTCAAGTGTTTCAACCCTGACTTCCACGCTCCCGAAGTGCAGCAACGCGGCGCACCGACGCCGGCCGCCGATCTGTTCGCCGTGGGCAAATGCATGATCCACCTGCTCGGCGGCGATCCCGCCACCGGAGCGTTGCCGCCGGCCATCGACGAGCGCCTGCAGCGATTCGCCGCGTTCTTCCTCCGCGACAGCCCGCGACAACGCGCCCAGGACGCCTGGGAAATGCACGGCCAGTTGCGCGAGTTGCGCACCGAACTGTTCGGTCCACCGCGATTCGTTGCGTTCACCGTCGAATAGCAACACCGCCGCGAAACGCATATACTTCCACGGGGGGACATGGGACGGTCGACATCCAGGCGCGACGGCGCCGGGCAATATCCGATCCGGCAGGAGGGTGATCCATGGGTGGTGGCTTCTACAGCGGCGACGTTTCTTCACGATCTTCCACAGCACATCGCGCCTTCGCGAGTCCAAACGACCGCGGCACGCACACCCGCACCGGCGTGCATGCCGATCTCGATCCGAAGGGCCGCACGCTGAAGTGTCCAGCCCAATCGGGGGTCACGCACACCCCGGTGGTCGTGGCCATGGATGTCACCCGCTCGCGCGGCGACGACGCCAAGGTCGTCTACGGCAAGTTGCCCATGCTGATCGGCCAGATCTGCATGAAGAACTACGTGCCCGGCCCGCTGGTCAGCTTCGCCGCGATCGGCGACGCCACGTGCGACAAGGCACCGCTGCAGGTCGGTCAGTTCGCCGCCGACAATAAGCTTGACACTGTATTGACAAACATGTGGCTCGAGGAGGGCGGCGGTGGCACCGGCCAGGAGTCGTACGAACTCGCGGCCTACTACTACGCGCGCCACGCCGATCTCGCCTGTCTTGCCGCCGGGCAGAAGGGCTACTTCTTCTTCATCGGCGACGAAGGGTTCTACCCCAAGCTCTACCGCGAACAGGTCGCAGCGGTCGTTGGCGACCGCATCGGCAAGGATCTCAGCGCCGCCGAGATCTTTGCCCAATTGCAGGAGAAATTCCACGTCTTCTTCATCTACCCGCGCAAGAGTTGGGAACAACGCAAATCCGACATCGATGCCGAGATCCGGCAGCGGGTGCTCGCCGCCGGTGGCCAGTACGACGGCGTCGACATCCGGGCGTCGCTGCTCTGGAACAACACCAACGATCTCGATCTGCACGTCATCGCACCCAGTGGCTATCACATCTACTTCGGCGACAAGAAGTCGCCATGCGGTGGTTGGCTCGACGTCGACATGAACGTCAGCGGCGAGACGACCAAACCGGTCGAGAACGTGCGCTGGCGCAAGGGCGAGGCGCCTGCCGGTAAATACCGCGTATTTGTGCAGAATTACAGGTTCCACGAATACAGCCAGGCGGCCACCGATTTCAAGGTCGAACTGGAGATCAACGGCGAGATCAAGCATTTCACAGGCACAACTCGGGCCGGCGAGACCGGCGACGAGAGCAACGTCGAGGTCGCGGCCTTCACCTACGATCCGTCTCAGCGCCCCGCCGAGCAGGCCGCCGAGGCGAAGGCATCGGGCAATTACGCCGGCTACGACGATGCCACGATCCGCAACCAGTGGGCGGCGGTGATCCCGCACGAGAACCTGTTGACCATCGACGACCCCAAGGCGATTGTCGATGTATTGCTCGGTGCGCTGGCGATCAAGGCCGGCACCCGCGATCTCGACGCCTACATGGTCGACATGCAGGGTCGCGGTCAGACGGCGTTGCGCCAGGACGAAACCCGCAAAGCGCTGGCCGACCTGCAAACAAACAATGCCCTGGTCAAGGTCGAGGGCAACGCGCTCGTCGGCAAGGGCGCCGGCAAGTCGCGCAAGAGCAAGGCGCAACGCCTCTGATCGGCTCGCGCAGGTCGCCCAATCGCCTGCTGTCTGCGGGTCTCGCCAACCCCCACAGATGGTCGGCGCCTGCCGACCCATCACAGAAAGGACGAAGTCGATGCTGATCGGAACCCTCCCCTCGCTCCACCGTTTGCCGTTGCTGCAGCGGATGATCAACCACCCCGGGATCGGCGGCGTGCGCTACAACGTCGGCGCCCGCACCGCCTTGTCGCCACACGATGTATTGACACAATTGGCCGACATCGCCCGCGACGCCGGCAAGCAACTGTGGATCGACCTGAAGGGCCGCCAACTGCGGATCACCCGCTGGGCCGACCCGACCTACGGCGACATCGAACTCAATCGCGAGGTGGTTGTGCGCGGGCCGGCACGCATCCATTTTCGCGGCGCCGAGTGGTCGAACGTCGTCGCCACGCGCGGGAACCAGGTCTTCGTCGATCCGGATCCCCGCTCGGCCCTCGGCGCCGGGCAAGCCGTCAACATCATCGGCGACCACGTCGAGATCGGCGGCGACTACCTGACCACCGAAGACCGCGCCTATATTCAGGCTGCCGCTGCTGCCGGCATCGACGATTTCATGTTGTCGTTCGTCGAAAGAGCATCTGATATTGACGAAGTATTGCGCATCAATCCGCGCGCCCGTTGCGTCTTGAAAATCGAATCCCCGGCAGGCCTGGCCTTCGTCGGGCACGAGTTCGCCCGCCTGACCCATCCCCACTGCCGCCTGATGGCCGCCCGTGACGACCTGCTCACCAACATCGGCGCCAACAAGGCCCGGATTCTGCCTGCGCTTTCGCTGATCATCGCCCGCGACCCGACCGCCATCCTTGCCTCGCACCTGTTCATGGGTTTGCGCCAGGGTGATTCGCCGTCGATGGCCGACCTATCGGATCTGCGTTTGATGAGTCAACTCGGTTATCGTCATTTCATGCTCAGCGACGGCATCTCGCACCATGCCTTCGACCCGGCCATGCAGGCGTGGCAAGACTTCCTCGCCGTTTTTCCCGAGACCTCGCCGACGCAGTGAACGAACGTCGCCATACAGTGTATGTCGTCGTCGGTCTCGGTTACGGCGACGAGGGCAAAGGGGCGGTCGTCGATTTCCTGACCCGTACGCACGGCGCGGGCCTGGTTGTGCGCTACAACGGCGGCCCGCAGGCGGCGCATCACGTGGTCGATCCCGAGGGGCGCACCCACTGTTTCAGCCAGTTGCCGGCGGGGCTCATGACTCCCGACGTGCGCGGGGTGCTGGCCGACACCATGCTCATCGACCCGCCGGCGCTCATGCGCGAGAACGACGTCTTCACCGCCGCGGGTTTTGCCGACGGTCTTGCCCGCCTGACCATCGACCCCGCCTGCCTGGTGATCACCCCCTGGCAGCGCGCACTCGGCCGCATGCGCGAGGTTGCGCGCGGCTCCCGCCGACACGGCAGTTGCGGCATGGGTGTCGGCCAGACGGTGCACGACGCAGCCGTCTTTGGCGAGCAGGCACCGCGCGCCGCTGATCTGCTGAGCCTGAGCGGTCTCGAAGAGAAGGCGCGTTTCGTAAGGTTGAACTGCCTCGATCGGGCCGAGCAGTTGCTCGACGCCCATCCCGATCAGCCGCATCTTGCCGAGATGCTGCGCGACCTGGGCGACCCGGCCTGGCTTCCTGACTGGGTCGCCGATTGCGAGGCTCTGCTGCGCCGAAGGCCCGGCTTGATTGGCCCTCCCGCCGCGGCCGCCACCGCCATTGCCGCCCAAGTGGCGACGACGCCGGTAATCTGTGAAGGTGCACACGGTGTATTGCTCGATCGCACCCACGGTTTCTGGCCGTTCGTCACCAAGACCGTCACGACGACGGCCCCAGCCTTCGCTTTGCTGGCGCGCCTCGATCCGCCCGTCCCCTCGCTGGTCATCGGGGTCACCCGTGCCTACACCACACGCCACGGCCCGGGCCCGTTCGTCACCGAGAGCACCCGCCTGACGGAACTGCTGCCCGACACGCACAACAAACTGCACCCCTGGCAGGGGCCGTTCCGCGTGGGTTGGCTCGACGCGGTCGCCTTGCGTTACGCCGTCGCGGTCAACGGCGGCATCGATCGCCTGGCCGTCACCCACCTCGACCGCGTCACAGCGCTGCCCGAAATCTGCTTCGCGAACCGTTATCGCCTCTCGTCGGCGAAGGGACGCGGCGACACGATCGATGGCCGCGGCCCCGACGATTTCTTCGTCTTTGGGCACGACGAAACGGTGATCACCGCTATTCGCCCTACCCCCGATCCCGAGCCGGCACACCAGCAACTGCTGGCCCGCTGGCTGCGCCACTGCGAACCGGTGTGGCAACGCACCCACGGCCTGACGCCTGACGCCTGCGCCGCGACGATTGCCGGGCTCGTGGGTGCGCCGATTTCAGTGATGGGGCTGGGCCCGACCCACCGCGATTACCGGTGGAGCGAGCCGGCGGAAGTGTTCTCGAGGGGCTGAATCACCCGTCGGCAGGTTTGGTGATCATCCCACATGATCTCAGTAGTCGGTAATGAGAATGTCAGACGACGCGCGCCAGCCCGCCGGGTCGGTCACTTCGACGGCGACAAACGTGCTGGTGAACGCGCCGGCCGGTGCGGTCCATGTCACGTCGCTCGGTCCGGTGCCGCTCGCGAGGGTGCCCGCGGTCGCCCCGAGCCATCGATAGGTGAGCGGTGTCCCGTCGGCATCAGCGCCCTGGGCAAACAGGCGGATGATGCGTCGCGTGGGCGCGAGCGTGGTGTCGTGGCTCAGTTGCACGCTCGGCCCCGCGTTCAGTTCGCTGGTGCGTGACAGGGTGATCGACAGATCCTGGCGATAGGTTGCGCTCGCGAGCCAACTGAGCGTGCAAGGTGTGAATCCGGTCGCGGTGCACTGGATCTCGCCGGTCGCACCGATCGGCATTGGCGGCAGGTTGCATGCCCCCGAAGCGTCCGTGTTCACCGATTCTCCCCACCAGGATATCCGGGCGTTCACGATCGGGGCCTGCGTGCTGTCATTCACGCGAATCGCCACGGTCGGGGAAGCCGGCAGCAACTGCAGGTCAGGAAGTTGCGTGACCGCACCGGCTGGGACCACGGCCGACCGATTGGTCATGGTGGTAGCGCCCACCACGGCGCGCGCGACGACCCGATACATCCCGGCCGGAAGCCCGTTGAGGACAAAACTGCCGTCGGCTGCCGTCGTCGTGACAACTTGTGGTGCCGCTTCGAGCCAAACCTGGGCGCCGCCGATACCCACCGCAGATGCGTTGACGATGCGGCCCATAATGCCCAACGAGGTGACGGCCACGGCACTACTACCACCGCCACCGGTGCTGGATGTCGGCGTGCCGAAAGTCGTGGTGCTCTGGCCGACGTAATCGGTAGTCGAGGCAATGGTCGAGGTGGCGCTTGCCGTCCCGGTTTCGCTGGCAGTGCGGATCGGCGTGAACACCCGAACCTGCATTTGTGTCTTCACATCGTATTGACTGTCGGCCGACAGGCGGCCCGAACGCATATCACCGAGCAACGTGCTGGTCACCAGGTTGACCAGGGTCTTGAGATCGAGTCCGTACAGCTCGCCGCCGCCGGTGACCACCAGTTGTTCGAACGTCGGATAGTCAAACGTCTGGCCGCGCGTGACCGACTCGTCAAAAACCAACGCCTTGGCCGTGGAAAGGGCGTTGAGCAGGACCTCGACGCGTGGGTTGATCTCGGCATCGACGTTCCCCGCATGTGTGTAAATACCCCGTAAGATGGTGCCGAAATCGTTCTCGATGGCGATCGTAAACGTCTGTGTGCCCACGCGCCGCATGGCTTCGTTGATCAGCACCGCGAAGTGCAGGATCCCCTTGTCGTCGAGGTTGTCGAGGCTCAATCGCTCGAGAACCACGCGCCGCTTGTCGTCGCCACCACCGTATTCGAGCACGATCCGTGGCGGCGACGACTGAACCACGAGCGGGCGCAGCGAAACAGTCGGGCTGGCCGTTCCTGAATACGCCGTCACGAGAAGGGTCAGGGTGCGATTAACGAGTCCGGGCACGCTGCTGTTCTGCCCGCAACCGGTCAGGACGGCCATGACCGCCGCGCCGCACACCATCAGTGCGACCAGCGCGAAACGAAGTTGTCGATGCCATGCACGTGATGTCACAGGGGAACCTCCCACAATGGTGATCTTCGGGGATTGTTGCATACGAGGCGGGCGCAATACTGGCGATTCGGCCTGCTCATGTTCCGAGTTCACCCGTCAACGAAACGATGATCATTAGACCCCGATTTGGCACCCGGCCAGGATTGTCGCCACGGGCACTGCGAACCCCGGAAGAACCTCTGTATCGAGTATCGCATTCGATGATGCCAGCGAATGTAGCAATCATTCACTGCGATGGTCTGCAGATGCGAAACCCGTAGTTGTACCAGGCGCCGGCCGGGGCGCGAGCCGCTTCTTTTCCTATATAATACCAGTTCTGGCTATAGGTACCGCCCCGGCAATACACCGCCGACCCCTCAATATACCAGGCCTCGATGAATTCAGTGACGTTACCGGATTGATCGTAGGTGCCATAATAGCTTGTCGACGATGGGCCTGCCGAACCGACCGTCGATAGATTGCCCGTGAGTCCGTTCCATGAGGCGCCATTGTCGTAGTTCACGATGTTTGTACCCGGATTGGAGATGACCCCCTGAGCGTCGGTTGTCGCGACAAATGGGGCCGTGTCGCTCCTTGTTGCGAACGTCCAGTAACCCGCCGCTAGCCCTCCGCCTTTGTAGTAGGCCGCCTTATACCACTCATCTTCAGTTGGCACGGCGAAGCGTGCGCCTGGTTGCCTTGCGCCAATAGGTCCGGACCATCCTTCAATCGAGTACGCTCCGGTTTCAAGATTCCCGCCCGCGCGAGCACCATTGTGGAGCCAGTTGACAAAACGGACGACGTCAAAAAAGGTCAGATGGTTGACTGGTTTGCTGCCCCAGTTTGCCCCGGTGGCGTAGGAGTATGCGCCTGGAGAGCCACTGCGGTCGATCCCGCCGCGGTTCGAAGGGGTGGTGGTGGACATCGCCGGGGCGTAGAGCTGCAGGTCATCAGTCTGGGCAACCGCATTGAGAAACACCGTGTATTGCTCATTGGTGACTTCGTAGGTGCCAATACGATACGGGTATGCGACTGCGCCCAGGGCGCCATAATCAGTGTTGTCGGCCGCGTTGCCCGCGTCTCCGACCGGGACTGTGTCGATGAACAGAAGTGGGGTTGTTTCTGTGAATGCGGTGGTGCCAGTGAGTGTGTTACCTGCTCGATCGGCGAGATTCGTGACCGACATGTTGAGACTGCTGTTGGTGTTCATGGTGCCCGCCGCCCAGGTCAAACGGCAGACACCTCCGCAAACCTGGTCGACCTGACTGGGGTTCGCGGCCAACGTGCTCTGGGCCGCACCTGAGATGGTGAAGTTGGTCACGCTGGCTGCGGCCGGTCCCATCGGCTCACTGAATACCACGTCGACCGCACCGCGGTCGAACGGCATGACAGATGTGATCGTGGGTGCAGTGCGATCAACACTGTAGATCGCGCCTCCGGTATAGTCTGAGGTGATTGCATGTCCCGCGAGATCGTTGAGCGAAGCCGTTGATCCGAGAACATCGAGGCGTAGATCGCCATCGCCGGATGAACCGGTCGATGCGGCAACATCCCACGCTATACTGGTGACCTGCGTCACCCCGGTGACCACCTCCCCAGTGATCGTGCCACTTGCGTCGACAATCGTGAAATCGCTGCTGTTCACGGTGGCTGGATCCATGGCCTCGCTGAACGTAACGCGCCAGTTGACCGCGGCAGCGTTGGTGAATGAACCTACCCCACTCTGGCGGACAATGCTCGTGACTGTCGGCGCGATGGCATCGATGACGAGATCGCGATGATCTTTCAACGATTGATTTGCTGGAATTCCAAGCAAACCCTGATTTCCTGCTGCATCGCGCAGACTGGCTCCAGCGGCCAGCCCCACCGAAAGGGTGTCGAGATCCAAACTCGCGTGACCACCGCTGACCGTGTAGTTCGCCGCAGTGCTCGAACGCAGGCCGAAAGGCAGGATCTCACACGCGCCCCCGCTATCGAGATTGACGGTCATCGACCCGCCGGTCAGAGCGACCGGTTCCGAAAACGACAGGGTTACGTTCACACTCTGGCCTTCAATGTAGACACCATTGTTGGTGGTAGAGGTCAGCGAGAGGATTGTCGGTGCCACGCCATCGATGACAAGGGCCCGTGCAGCGCCAAGGGATCCGGCCGCACCGGGGGAAGGAAGGAGCAGGTTGGCATCATTACCCACGTCGTCGCGGATGGTTCCGCCGGCCAATGACAGGGCTGTCGTTCCCGCGTAGTCGAGGTCAGAGGACACGTCACCGGGTTGCACGGAGTACCGTAACACGAGCGTATTGGAATTGTCGCCGCTCAGGTAAGTAGCACTGCGGTCCTGGGACCCGGTTTCAAGCACCAATTGCGGCGTGCCGTTGACGCGAACGACAGTACTGAATCGCACAGTGACATCGATCGTCGATCCTGCACCGTAGAGCCCGTCGGCAGCCACGGCAGAGAGTGATTCGACGGTGACCCGGTTGTCGATGTTCAAGACGCCGGAATCAACCGGGGCCGTGTCCCCGGTGCCGTCATTGAGAACCAGGCGGACCCGGGCATTGGGTTGCAGGGAGGCAAAGTCCTGATGTGACACCCAGGTGACCGAGCGATTGACGCCTGGCGTAATTCCGGACGAGGTCCCTTCGAGACGTGTGGTTTGTGTCCACGTCGTGCCGCCGTCAAGTGAAAAGAAGACCTTGATCGAGTAGTTGACACCGGTTGCTGCGTCCCAGGTCATGACGATTCGTCCCCGGGTGCCCGTGACCCGCAGATTGGTGGCCATCGCCAGCGCCGGGTTGTCGGAGATGACGGACGAGCCAGCCGATTCAGAGTTCGGGTCGCGAGCGACGACCGTAAAGTAATACGTCCGACCATTGACGAGCCCGGAGATTACCTGCCCGGGTTGGGCGCTGTGGATCGGCGTTCCTGTCGTCCGGAGAGAACCCGGCGACTCGCCATAGTAGATCGAGTAGGTGGACGCCCCAGGCACAGCCGACCACGTCAACTGCACCTGACTGGAACCGCGAACGATGGCAACATCGCCGGGCACGGCAAGCAACGGTGTGGCGGCAACTGCCGCCGACTCGATCGATTCGCCGGCCAAGTTGAGCGCCGTAACCACGTAGTACACTGTCGTACTGTTGGGCAGGCCCGTATGAACGTGCGGACTGGACGCGTTGTCGATCCGCGTGCCTGCCGTCCGATTGATATTGCTGCCCCCGCCGTGATAGAGCCGATACGAGGTTGCACCGGGGACCGGGTTCCAGACGATCGTGTTCTGTCCGTTGCCGGGTGTCGCGGAGACGCCCGTGGGTGCCAGTGGGATCTGCGGCCACGGTCGACTGCTGACCTCAGTTGACGCTGCAGTCTCGACGCCATCGACGAGGGCGGTCACCTGGTAATAATAGGTGCTGCCGTTGATCAGCCCCGTATGGGTGAACGGCCCGCTCGTCGGTTCGAATCGTTGGCCACCGGTTCTCGCCGCACCTTGGGTCGTGGACCAGTATACGCGGTAACCCGAGGCCTGCGGCACCGCCGTCCACTGCACCGCAACCTGGCCGTCCGCAGGCGTGGTGGTCACTCCCGATGGCACCAACGTCGCCGGGTCGCGGGGGGTTGTCGACACCTCCGACGACTCGCCGGACTCGCCGGTCGAGTTCTCAGACGTCAATACAAAGTAATAGGTCGTACCGTTGCGCAACCCGGTGAGACGATGGGGACTGACGACGCCGGGCACCCGCAGGCCAGTACCGCGGCGGACCCCGGAAACGGTGCCGTAGTAGAGATTGTGGCTGGTCGCCTCGCCCGCGGCTGCCCAGGACACCACGACCTCGCGATCGCCGGGCATTGCGGTCACGCCACTTGGCGCAGTCGGCACCGGCGAGGTGAAGGCAAACCGCAACTGATAGCCGCGGTCAGTCTGGACCTCGGTGTAGCGCACCCGGAAAAAACCCTGCTCGCCCCATCCGCTCGACCAGGAATTCTTCGCGATCCAACACTGCCGGTCATCGTCGTAGCCGACCAACAGAATAGCGTGAAAGCCGACCTCGCGACCGGTGGCATGCCAATAGACCCCCCCGGTGTAACGCATGAGGTCTTCGAAGACCCGAATTCCCGTGACCACCGGGCCGTTTTGCAGCGCCTGTTTGATGCCATCGACACTCTGAACCAGTACGTAGCTGTCTGCTTTGTATTGCCGAATGCCAGTCGGGGGTTGAGTGAAACGCGGAATCAGGTGATACGGCACATAACTCTCGCCGACCACACCGCCGACCCTCAGTTGCTCGCAGGCCACGCGAAACTCCCAACCTCTGGACAGCGCCCCCAGATCGGCGACGTTGCCGGATCGAAACAGCGCCCACTCAGACAGATCCACACCGTCGAGATTGGCCTGGATCTTCATCATCGCCTCCAGGGCACCGCAACACGCGAAGGCGACACACGTCGAGTAGGGATACTGATTCCGCACCGGAGTCAACCAGTTCTTACCGTCTTTGTTGCGCCAGTCGAGACTGCGCGGCAGTGCGGCCCCGCGCACCGCGGGCCGTTCCAGAGACGGACTCGCGAGATTTGCCGAGAACTCGGTCGGCGCGGACCAGCCACACATTCCGGCCACCTCGTCCTGGCTGATCGTCTCGGTGATGAATGTCTCGCCAGGAGCCCACGCGGTGTCGCCGTTGACCGACTGCCCACTCACGCCAAGAAGTTGCGCCTGCGCGCTGCGAACAGCCTCGGCAGTAAGCGACCAGCGTGGGGGGTTGATCAACCGGGTGAAAGCCCGCACCACATCCTCCTGGGCAGTTGGCAGCGAGCGATTGATGCTGCCGGTCATCTCATACGCCATTGCCGCTGCCGATGCCGGCAGCTTTGAGAATATGGTCGGTGTCACGACGGCCGTCTCGAGAATGTGTGCGGCCAGATCATTGCGCCAACCGGACCCGGACGGGGCCACGGTGATGACATTCAGGCCCGGACGAAGATCTCCGGCCCCATGAAAACTCGAATACGATCCAACCGTTGAGCCTACAATATCAACCTGCGCGATCGTCGTCTTGGCAGGAACCGCCAAGAAGTTCGCAGTAACCAGTCCCGTCGGTGGGATCAACACAGTCTGTTCGGTGGCCGTCGTCGGGTTGGCCGGATTGCCAATGTTGAGCGACAGCAGCCGAAAAGTGACGATGCCGGATGTGCCTGCGGCCCGCACGCTGCCTGCAACTGAAGCCGACGCAGTTGCGTCGACCTGGAAAGAAAAGGCAACCTGAGACTGGGGCGCAGCAAGGTCTTGGACAAGGTGGGTCGGCCCGACGCCCGAACGGTCCGCGGGGCTAACCGAGCATCCAACGAAAGCCACCACTGCGGCAAAGAGAATGCCGAATGCAGCCGCTACGTGTCTGATGTATTTACGTCTCATGCTTGCACCACCTGTCGCCCCGAACTCTTTCGAGGCCGAAGAAGCCGCCCGTTCACAAACAATCACTGGGCTGCGCGGAAAATACGAAGACCATTAGTGCGGTACTGATAGTCGTCACCGGAGGGACCCCGATTCATGTATGTAGCGTTCGGCCAGTATGACCAGGAGTAATTACACCCACGAATGCAGTGATTTGCCCCGTCTAACATTGTTTCACACCACTCGGTGACGTTGCCGGTCTGATCGTATGTTCCATAGGCGCTTGCAGACAATGGACCAGCCGACCCCACTGTGGTGAGACCTGCCTGGCCGTTCCAAACCGCATTGTTCGCATAGTTGGCAACATTGGCACCCGGGTTCGAGATGTCGCCGGTGCCATTGGCCGTGGCTTTGGTGGCGACTGCATCGCTCTGCATCGCGCTGAACCAGTACCCGGCGTTGGTGCTGCCACCCTTGTAGAAGGCCGCCTTATACCATTCGTTCTCGGTCGGCAATGCGTATCTTGCACCATTCTCGCGGGAACCGATCGTGCCGGCATTGTCGCCCCCGCCGGTGATCGTGTATGCGCCCGTTTCCGTCGACCCACCGATCTGTGCGCCGTTGTGCAACCAATTCACAAAGCGACTGGCGCCATAGAAGCTCACCCAGTTGACCGGCTTATTGCCCATATTGGCAACCGTCGTATACACGTATGCACCCATGGGTCCAGAGCGGTCGATGCCCCCAAGATTATCGGAAGGCATACCGGCCATTGACGTCGAGTACAATCCGTAGGAATCGGACCTGGCGACGGCATTCAAGAATACGCAGTATTGCTCGTTGGTGACTTCGAACTTGCCAATTCGATAGGCGTAGGCCACGTTTCCGCAGAAGGTCACCATGTCAGCCATCACCCGGCCATCATAGTTGTTTCCCGGATCACCGACGGCCACCGTTTCGATGAATAGCAGCGGGGTGGGTGCGCCGGCATGAATCGCCCCGGTGGTCACGTGACCAAACTGATCGGTCACGCCAGCGGCGACCGACACGCTAACCGTGCTGCTCGCCAACATTGAACCTGCCGACCACTTCAAGTGATAGGTCGTGGTGCCGACAACCGTCACGGACGTCGGGTTCGCCGCCAGGGTGCTCTGACCCGCGCCCGAAATCGTGAAACAACCCGGGGCATCAGCTCCGGCTGTAACAGGTTCATCGAAACAGATCTCGACGAGGCCGGTATCCAGGCCCGTGGCACGCACGAGAGCGGGCGGGTTCTTGTCGATTCGGAAGCCTTCGCCAACAGGGCCGTCGGTGCTCAGGTGATTGCCCACCGTGTCGTCGATCGTTGCGACGGAGGCCTGGACCCTGAGTTGAAGATCGCCGTCACCCGACGTTCCGGTCGATGCCGTGACATCGTAGGTCGACGGGTTGATCTGGGTCACGCCGGTGATTGCCTCGCCCGCAAGGCTGCCACTGGTGTCGATCAGCGAGAAGTCCGTCGTCTGCACAGAAGCCAGGTCGAGTGCGCGATTGAACGTAACGCGCCAGACGACTGTCGCGGCATTGGTTCGTGCGGCAGTCGGCGTCTGCCGCACGATCGACACGACGGCCGGCAAGACCGCGTCGATGGCGAGATTGCTGTGTTCTTTCAGCGACTCGCCCCCAGGGATCGTGAGGCTGCAGTTGTTGCCGGCGGCATCGCGCAGTGTCGCGCCGTTGGTCAGTGCCAAGACGGTCGTGTCGAGGTCAGCGCTGGTCTGACCCGGCGCTATTTGGTACGTCGCGGTAGCTACCGCCACGTTGGAAAACGGTGCAACTGTCACGACGGCTCCGGTGTCGAGCGTGATGCCGAGCGAGTTGCCGGCCAGCGTGACGGGTTCGGAGAAGGCGACGTTGAGCGTGATCGTCTGGCTACATCCATATGTTGTATTACTGTTTGGCGAGGTGATGGCAACGACAGTCGGCACCACACCGTCAATGGCGATCGCCCGTGCACTGCCAAGGGACCCCGACGTCGTCACAGGGGCCAGAGCCAGCGCTGCTGCATTGCCGACGTCGTCGCGGATGGTGCCGCCGTTGAGGTTGAGTGCGTTGGTGCCGGCGTAATCGAGATCTGGAGTCGTGTCCCCTGCCTGCACCGTGTAACGAAACAGCAAGGTATCGGTGTTGTCTCCCCCGGCGAACGCGGCAGTCCGATCGATCGCTCCCGTTTCAAGCGTGAGCTGAGGAGTGCCGGTGACCCGCACGATGGTGCTGAATCTGACCTTGATGTCGATCGTGCTGCCGAGCGGATACGCGCCGTCCGGCGACACGGCATCAACGCCCGCAACGAAGATCCGATTGTCCACAGACCATGCGGACGAGTCTATGGGGTTGGCATCGACGGCCCCATCATTAAGGACCAAGCGAACCCGGGTCTGGGTCTGCAGCGCGGTGAAATCCTGATGCGAGACCCAGGTCAGCGAGCGATCGGAGCCTGGCGTGATGCCCGACAACGTGCCTTCGAGGTGCGTGGTCGGACTCCAGGATGTGCCGCCATCGAGTGAATAGAACACTTTCGCGCCATAGTTGATGCCCGTGACCGCATCCCACGTGAGGGTGATCCGGCCACGGTTCCCGGTCACGCGAAGGTTTGTAGCCGGCGCGAGGATCGGTTGATCGGACTGGATGACCGAATCAGCCGACTCGACGTTCTGATCGATGGCCGTAACCACAAAGTAGTACGAACGTCCGTTGACGAGCCCGGTGATGGTTCGGCCCGATTGCACGTTGCGTACGATCGTGCCCGTGGTGCGCAGTGCCGTTGCGCTTTCGCCGTAGTAAAGATTGTAAGCGAGTGCACCGGGAACGGCCGACCAGTTGACAGTGACCTGGGTCGAGCCACGAACCAGACTGACGTCTGCTGGCGAAGGCAACTGTGGTGTCGCCGCAACGACTATCGATTCGACAGACTCACCGGCGGCGTTTTCGGCAGTGACCAGGTAGTAGAGGCGGGACCCGTTCGCAACTCCCGAATGAATGAACGGGGTCGCAACTCCTGTAACCCGCGTTCCGTTCAGGCGGGTGAGATTGGCCGATGATCCGGAGTAGACGTTGTAACTCGTAGCTTCCGCGACCGGCGGCCATGCGATGGAAACCTGACCATTGCCTGCGGTGGCCACCACGTTTCCAGGGGCATCGGGAATGCGCGGCCACGGTCGTGCGCTGATCTCAGATGATGGCGCGGTCTCAATGCCGTTAACGATGGCGGTCACCTGGTAGTAATACGTGTTACCGTTGGTCAGCGGTGTATGTGTGAAGGGGCTTGCGACACCGGCAATCCGCACGCCGCTAGACCTGACCTGGCCAGGGGTTGCGGCCCAGAAGAGGTTATAGCTGGCAGCCCCAGGGATCGGTGACCACGACACGGTAGCCGTTCCATCGCCGGCGACAGCCGAGGCACTGGCCACGGTCAGAACACTCGGCGGGCGCGGCGTCACGTGCAGCGCGGGCGAGCCGGGAGACTCTCCGGTGCTGTTTTCGGACGTAATTACAACGTAATACGTTGCGTCATTGGTCAATCCTGTCAGCCGGTATGGACTCGTCACGTTCGAAATGCGGACCCCGCTCGAAATTGGTCGACCGGGAATCGTGTCATGGTAGAGGTTGTAGTTGGTGGCGCCGGCAACGACCGGCCATGAAATGAGAGCTCCCCGATCGCCGATCGAAACCGCGACTGAGGCCGGCGCAGCGGGAGCGGGGATCTGATATGCGAAGCGCACGAGATAGCCGCGATCGATCTGCGCCTCACTGTAGCGGATGCGGCAATAGCCCAGCTCGCCCCAGTCGATCGACCAGGAGTTGCGGCCGATCCAACACTCCCGGTCGTCGTCATACCCGACCAGAAGGATGCTTTGAAAGCCGACCTCCTGACCCGCGGCGTGCCAGTAGACGCCTCCGGTATAGCGCATGAAGTCCTCGAACACCCTGATGCCGGCCAGGACCGGTCCCTCTTGCAGAGCCTGTTTGATGCCATCGGAACCCTGCGCCAGAACATACGATGCCGCGCGATAGACGCGGGCGCCGGGCGAAGGTGTCGAAAAGTGCGGGATCGTGTGGTAGGGCAGCAGAGCGTCGCTGACCACTCCGACCTGGGCCAAATGGTCACACGCCGGGCGAAAACTCCAACCGCCGGTCAGACGTTGCGACTCGTTGGGTTGGCCCTCGTGAATGAGTTGCCACTCCGAAAGGTCGACGCCTTCCAGGTTCCCCTCGATCAGGGCCATGGTCTCCAGAGCGCTGCAGCAGGCGAAGGCCACTCCGGTCGAGTGGGGATACTGATTCTGCACTGGGGGCAACCAGTTGCGGCCGTTCTTGTTCCGCCAATCGAGCACGCGCGGCAGGGTGCTGGCACGGACACCGGCATCAACGGCCGTCGAATTCTTGATGTTTCCCGCGACCGAAAACTCCGTGGGGGTGTTCCAGCTACACCACATGCCCAACTCGTTCTGACCGGCAATGCGGGTCACGAACGTGTCACCGGCGGTCCATGTCGTTTCGTCATTGGCGATCTGTCCTCGGGCAGCAAGAGCCTGAATCTGTGCGCTCCGAATGGCCTCACCGGTCAGGCTCCATCGAGGGGGATTCAAAACCTGTGAAAAGGCTTGCACCATCTCCTGCTGCAGGTTCGCGCGCGACCGGTCCTGTTGCAGGGCCACTTGCAGTGCGACTGCAGCAGCGGATGCCGGCAACCGCGCGAACAGAACTGGCGACAGGGCCGCGGTCTCGAGGGCATGGGCCGCCAGATCGTTCGACCATCCTGAACCGACCGGCGCCACGGTGATGACATTGCTGCCGGGGCCGAGGTCGCGTGCGCCGTGAAAGCGCGAGAACGAGGCGATCGAGGCACCCCGCAGCTCGACCTGGGCGACGGTGCTGCGCATTGGCACGGCGCCGAAATGCGCGGTGACGAGGCCACTCGACGGCACGATCACGGTCTGCTCGGTGGCCGTGGTCGGCGCCAACACATTGCCGATGTTCAGTGTCAACAGCCGAAAACTCACGGTCATCTCGCCGGGCGCGAATACGGCGGGATGCACCGGGATGGCCGGTCCCGATGCGATGGGAGTCACTTGAAAAGCGAATGACACGTTCGCGGAATGGGAGTCGACCGAATGCGTGGTGGTCAAGTCGGTTCCGATCCCTCCTCGACCTCGACCATCGATCGAGCACCCGAGGCTAACGAACATTGATGCAAGAAACAAGCCGCAGATTACACCCACAAGGTTCGTGCGGTGATAACCAGACATTAGCAGTCTCCGAGATCGATAGGGATGGTTTGGGAAACGGGACCGATTACCGGCGAACACGAAAACCGTAGAGAGCAAAACGCTCTGTCTGGTCCGTGCCAGCGAGAGCTGTCCAACGAAGCCAAGACCCCGGACTTTGCGAATTGCCGCCAAGAGTGGCTCGAAAAGGCGGGCTGGAGGGATAGGTCTCGGTCCACTCCGACACATTGCCGGTCTGGTCTGCAGTGCCATAGGCGCTGCAGGATGATGCACCACAACTCCCTACCGTCGTGAAGTTGGCGTTCTGTCCGTTCCAAACTGCTCCCATGTCATAGTTCGCGACGTTCACTCCAGGGTTACTGACACTACCTACAGGGTTTGCAAGGGCAACAGTCGGCGTGGCATCGCTCTGGGTCGCGAACTGCCAATAGCCGCTGTTCGTGCCTCCTCCCTTGTAATGTGCGGCCTTGTGCCACTCACTCGCGTTCGGGATCGAAAACCGGGCCCCGTTCTGGCGGCCCCCAACCGTGCCGGCATTGTCACCGCCTCCGGTGATCGTGTAAGCCCCGGTCTCTGTACTGCCACCATTGCGGCCACCGTTGTGCATCCAGTTGGCAAATCTTGCGGCACCGAGGAAACTCACGTAGTTGACAGGCTTGTCTCCCATGTTGGCGACGACCGAATACACGTAACTTCCTGATGACCCCGAACGATCGATCCCCCCTCGGTTGCTGGCAGGCGTTCCGGCCATCAGCGTGTAGTAGAGACCGTAGGTGTCCGTCTGTGCCACAGCATTCAGGAATGTGCAATATTGTGTATTGGTAATCTCATACTTCCCGATGCGGAATGCGACTGCCACTCCACCGTAACCAACCGGGTCTGACTGATTGCCCGGGTCGCCAACTACCACCGTGTCAATGAACATCAAGGGGGTCTGGTCGGTAATGCTGGTCACCCCTTGAATACTGTTTCCCGCGACGTCGGTCAGGCCCGAGGTCGACACGGTCAGTGTGCTGTCCGCCAACATTGCCCCGGTTGCCCATTCGAGTCGGTACATTCCGGTTACGATGGAAACCGACGCGATAGTGTCCGGTGTTGCGGACAAGGAGTTGATACCTGCACCCGACACGCTGATGCCGCCGGGGGTTGTCAACCCAACCATATTCTCGCTGAACTTCAGATCGACAGCGTTGGTGTCAAACGGAACCATCGCCACGAACGTCGGCGGCGTCTTGTCGATCGTGTAGTTTTGACGCGGGCCCATTGCCCCAGCGTACGGATTACCGATGGCGTCTCTGATGTCGGCTCCATTGCCAGGATAGCTTCCGAGACTGAGAGTGCCGTCTCCCGATGTGCCCGTTGTTGCGGTGACATCCCATGATGTTGCATCGACCTGGCTCAACCCGTTCAAAGCTTCGTCGACGATCGTGTTCGGTGAATTGCCCAAGGTGAAGTCGCTGAGCTGGACCGTAGTCGGATCGATTGCCCTGCTGAAGGTCACCCGCCACGTAACCGAGAGAGCATTGGTTGTAGTCGCCAGCGGGATCTCGCGTCTGATCGACTGAATCTGTGGCGGAATCGTATCGACCACCAATGCCCGACTGTCTTTCAGAGACTGGCCGACGGGAATGGCCAGTGCGACGTCATTGCCAGCGGCATCGCGCAGGGTTGCCCCGCCAACCAGTGTCAGTCCGACGGTGTCGAGATCGGCGCTCGCCTCGGGTGCACTTACAACGTATGTCGTACTGGCCGCCGCGGCGGGGGCGAACGGAGCGACTGTCGCCGAACCGGCGGTATCAAAGTCGAGGCGGAGGTCTCCGTTGGCCAACGTGACAGGTTCCGAGAAGTTCAACGTCACATTGATGCCGCGTCCCGATCCATAGTCGCCGTCCGGCGAAGTCGAGGTCACCGACACCAGGGTCGGGGCGATTCCATCGACCACGATTGCTT
This sequence comes from uncultured bacterium, assembly GCA_964483805.1. Classification (GTDB taxonomy): domain Bacteria; phylum Muiribacteriota; class Ozemobacteria; order Ozemobacterales; family Ozemobacteraceae; genus CAZADH01. Next base: position 55,850 of record CAZADH010000001.1, on the reverse strand, counting down.
TGGCGGCGCCGAGCGAACCGGCGGCGCCGGGGCCGGGCAGCGTCAGTGTCGCGTTGTTCCCGGCGTCGTCACGAATCGTGCCGCCGTTGAGCGCCAGTGCGGCCGAGTTTGCGAAATCGAGGTCACTGGCGACATCTCCGTTCTGCACGACGTATCGGAACGACAACGTATTGCTGTTGTTTCCCGAGAGGTAACTGGCCTGCCGATCGGTAACCCCGGTTTCGAGAAGTAATTGTGGGGTGCCGGTGACCAGAACCGGCGTCGAGAATGTCACCTGAACATCAATCGCGGCACCCGGACCATAGACGCCGTCTGAGGTGTTCGACGTAACCGAAGTGACGATGACCCGGTTATCGATGGTAAAGGCGCCCGAGTCGATCGGGGGAGAATCCATGACGCCGTCGTTGAGAACCACGCGGGCACGCACCTGCCCCTGGTTCGCGGCGAAATCCTGGTGCGACACCCAGTTGACGCTTTGATTCGTTCCCGGTGCAATACCCGTTGTTGCGCCCTCGACGTGGGTGGTCGCAAGCCAGGTCGTGCCGTTGTCGATCGAGTAGTACAGTTTGATACCGTAGGTGGTGCCCACGTTGGCGTCCCAGGTGACGCCGATGCGACCACGCGTCCCACTGACCCGCAGGTTGCTGGCCGGCGCCAGCATGGCCTGATCGGAGGCCACCATCGAGCCCACCGATTCGACACTGGTGTCGAGAGCCGTGACTTGAAAGAAGTAAGTGCGCCCGTTGACCAGACCCGTGATGCTCGTTCCGGGTTGCACGTTGCGGACGGGAACACCTGCAGTACGCAACGCCAGCGGCGACTCGCTATAATAAATGTTGTAGCCCGATGATCCAGGAACCGGTGACCAGTTCACAGTCACCGCGCTCGAGCCGCGCACCACGTTGACTCCGGTCGGTGCCGGCAAAACGGGAGTGGCTGCAGCGGCCGTCGATTCCGCCGACTCCCCGGCCATGTTTGCCGCGGTGACGACGTAATACACGGTTGTGCCATTGGGGCGGTCCCGATGCACGAACGGACTCGACACCGAAGCGATCAGCGTGCTCGTGCGGTTGACGGTCGCAACATTGCTGAAATAGAGATTGTAGCGATCGGCGCCGGCGACCGGGTTCCACGACACGGTCGTCTGTGCGTTGCCGGCATCGGCACGCAGGCCCGTGGGGGCGCCCGGGAGTCCGGGCCAGGGGCGCGCACTGAACTCGGGCGAGGGACCCGACTCGACGCCGCCCACGATCGCGGTCACCTGATAGTAATACGTGGTTCCATTGGCCAACGCGGTGTGACTGAACGGAGAATTCGCATTATCGATGACGGTACCGCTGGAGCGGGCCGATCCTGGCGTTGTCGACCAGTAGAGGCGGTAACTCGAAGCCGGCGCCACGGATGACCACGTCACGGTGACCGCGCGGTCGCCGGCAACGGCATGAGCATTGGCAGGAATGAGCGCCGCCGGGTCTCGAGGCGTGACGCTCATCTCTTGCGACAACGCTGACTCCCCGGTTTCGTTCTCACATGTCAATACACAGTAGTACGTCGTTCCATTCTGGAGACCGCCCAATCGATGCGGACTGGTGACTCCGCCAACCCGCACGCCCGTTTCCCGTCGGGTCCCCTGGGTCGATCCATAGTAGAGAGTATAGGATCGCGCACCAGAGGTTGCCGACCAGGAAAGCGTTGCTTCGCGATCCCCTGGCACCGCCGTCAAACCTGCGGGCGCCGCCGGAACGGGATCTGTGAACGAAAACCGGACCTGATAGGCGCGGGCTCCCAGTTCGCCAAACCGGATGCGGAAGTATCCGTTCTCTCCCCAGTTCGATGACCAGGAGTTCCTGGCAATCCAGCACCCGTCAGCATCGTTGTAGCCAACGAGCACAATCGCCTGGTGCCCGACCTGTCTGCCCTCGGCGTGCCAATAGATCCCACTCGAGTATCTGGCAAAATCCTCGTATACGCGCATGCCGGTGATGACGGGCCCCGCCTGAAGCGCCTGCTTGATGGCGTCGGTCCCCTGCAGCAGCTGATAACTGGCGGCCCGAAACCGGCGCGAAGTCTCGGGCGGCGCATTGTAGAAGGGGATCAAGCCATAGGGAACGGTCTTTTCTGACACCGTACCGCTCGTTTTCAGTACTTCCAACGCTTGCTGGATGCTCCAACCCTGATCGAGAAGACCGGGCGCGTTGGCCTGACCGAAGCGCATGAGGAACCACTCCGAAAGGTCGAAGTCCGGAAGGTTCGCGTCGATTCGCGCCATGGCCTCGAGCGTCGAACAGCACGCAAATGCCACGCTCGTGGGGCGGGGAAACTGATTCCGCACGCCGCCCAGCCAATCGGTCCCGTTTCGGTTCCGCCAGTCGATGCTTGCGGGCAGGGTGACGGCGCGAGTCGATGAGCGGGCCGCCGTTCCTTCGCCCGCTCCATCGGCCTGGAGCGACGCAACCACGTCGAGTTCGGCGGGCGTGCTCCAGCCGCAGATGCGCGCGAGACTCTCCTGGCTACAGCTCTCGGTCACATAGGTGTCGCCTGGAACCCACATGGTCACTGCGTTTGCCGGTTGCCCGGCGGCCGCGAGGGCCCGGGTCTGCGCGGAGAGAATCGTTGCCGCCGACAGCGCCCACCGTGGCGGGGCAACCGCCCTCACGAAAGCCCGCACGGCATCCTGAGGGGCTGCCGGCTGGCTACGATCGATCGCGTCCGCAACGTTCAGGGCCGTCGCGGCAGCCGTTGCGGTCAGCTTCGCAAACACCGTCGCATCAAGAATGGCGTTTTCCAGAACCTGGGCAGCGATGTCGTGCCGCCAGTTCGATCCGACCGGCGCAACCGTGATCACATTGGCACCGACGTGCAGGTCGCGTGCGCCATGGAAAGTGCTGTATGAGCCAATCACGGCGTTGATTCCCTCGACCTGAGCGATCGTGGGCAGTGCCGGAACGGCGGTAAATGTCGCTGAAACCCGCCCGGACGGGGGAACAAGAATAGTCTGTTCTGTTGCAATCGTCGGTAGTGCCGGTTGGCCGATGTTCAACGTCAGAAGGCGGAATCTCACGCTCGCCGGCCCTGCGGCCGCCCGGACAGCAGCCTGGGTGGTCGGCGTCGCCGTCGTCGAGACCTGAAACGAGAGCAACACGTCGGCCGCCCCTGTCGTCGCCACCGCTGCAGGTGCCGGCGTGGTCGACACGCCAACGCCCGCCGACTCAGGACCGCGCAGGGCGCAGCCGATCAAGGCGGCAGCAATACAACAGACGACAGTGAGGATCACCCAGCGGGAGGTGTAGATGGGGTGCATGATCGCTCTCCGTGAAATGTGGCTCGTTACCCTGTGTCTGGTTGCCCGGTTCAGGAATCGTGGCGCCGCACACGAAAACTGCTGCGTGCCGCCCTCGGCATGTGAAACGGACACCCGCGAAACTTCTCGATGATGATTCTATCCCAGGGTCCAGGGCGTTGTCCAGCATCAACACTGTGGAACTCAGGCGTATCGTATTATGGTTGGTTGCACGCAGACATCCGCTTGTTTAGCCACCGCATGAAAGCCACAGAAACCGGACTTGACGAGGCACCCCGGTTCCATGCTATGTATTCGGCCCGGGTGGACGACCGCCCAAATTGTCGAGGAGGATCTTGTTTGTGAAACCGTCGCGACTGCTCATCGTCTGTTTGTCATTGTTCATCGCCATGATGCAACTGGGCTGCCAGTTGCGCCCGACCGACACCACGTCTCCCGATGGTGCTGCCCTGTCTGTGACGGCCACACCGCAGGCCAACGGCCTGGCGCGCGTGCGCATGCAGATGCGCCTGTCCGAATTTGAACCGAATGCAGCGGTTGCGCCGTCGCGGTTGTCGGTGCGGGCGGCCGTGGCCGGCGCCGTGGCATCGTCGCCCTCGGTCACGTATTCGTTGACCTTCATCAACCTCGGCGTGGCGACGCAACCTCTCACGACGATCAGCCAGACCGTGCCGATCATCGACGGGGCGGCCGAAGCGTCTTTCCCGGATCTGCCGCTGAAGACCGCGATCGGTGCGGCCCTGATCGAAGGGGCCGATCTCGCCGGTTACACCCGCTTCCGCGGCGCGCTCGATCTGGTCGCCGGCGACAACCTGATGGTCCTGGCACCGGCCAGCAGCACCTTCGTTCCCGACGTGCTGGCCGCGACCCTGCTGACCCTGGCCAGCGCCCCCGCCGACTTTGCTACGCTGCCGCAAAAGGCGGCCCAGGAAGTCGGCACCGTTGTGGGTTGCGCGAACCTGAACTCGCCGACCGTCTATGCCGACGTGCTCGACGGCTGGCGCCATCGCGACCAGTTGCCGAGCGTCGTGTTGGTCACGCCGACCGATCGGTCGTTGTTCACCGATGGTGCAGACATTGTATTGACGGCACTGGCAACGCCGACCCAGGCCCCGATCGATCGCGTCGAGTTCTTCGCCGACTTCATCCGGTTGGGTGCGGTCGCGACGCCGCCGTACATGTTTCGCATGCCGACGACCCCGGCCGCCGAGTATATCCTGACCGCCCGCGTGGTCGACACCAACGGCAAGGCCCGGTCATCCCCCTGGATCAGCATCACCGGCGTGGCCACGATTCCGACGGTTGTCCCCGCCGTCGAAGTCGCGACGCTGACGAATCAGCGCGAGTTCTCGGTGGTCCTCAATGGCACCGACACTGCGTTCTATCGCTTCAGTGTCGATGGTGGGGAGTTCAGCGCTGATTTCCCGATCAACGTGCCGTTGCGCCTGCAGAACCTCACCAACGGGCAGCACGTCGTCGAGGTCTTGGCCGGAAACGCCCAGGGCGTGTGGGTTCCGCTCGAGAATGCCCTGGTGTTCCGTTTCGACGTCGATGCGGAAGTTCCGGTGGCGCGCGTGAACGGTGCGCCGGCATCGATGACAGCCGAGACCGCGTGCCAGCTCGACATCCATGCCGACGATGCCGTGGGTTACCGGTGGCAACTAGACAACGGTACCTGGAGCGCGACTCTCCCGATGAACACGCCGATTCAGTTAACCGGACTGGCGGCCGGGGCGCACCAGGTGGCCGTCATCTCGGTCGATGCCGCCGGCAACTGGCAACCGGCCACGATGCCCACGGTGATCGGCTGGACCATCGACAACACCGCGCGCCCTGCGGTCATCACAGCCGGTCGACCCGCCATGAACGCCTCGGAAGCCTCGATCACGATCGGCGGCACAGGCATCACGGCCTACAAATACGCGCACTACCTCGACTCGGCGTCGGCTCAAACCCCCGTCTTCGGGGTCGAGCAACCGGTGTCGCAACCTATTGTATTGACAGGGATCCGCGAGGGTTGGAACTACCTGCTCGTGATCGGCAAGACCGCCGCCGGTGTCTGGCAGAGCGAGAACACCCCGACGCGCCTCTCCTGGTTCTCCGACCAACATGCGGCGCCGGCGTGGCTCGAAAACCTGCCGCCCAGCATGACCAATCAGAACTCGATCAATGTCCGGGTTTCCTGGGTCGTGGTCCCGTTTGCCGGCGACTCAATCGAAGAGTACCGCTATTCGCTCGACGGTGCCGCATTTGGCCCCACCACGCCGGTCAATGTGCCGATCCAGGCGCAGAACATCGCCCCGGGCACACACACGTTGCGCGTGATCGGGCACGACTCGTCCGACAACTGGCAGTCCGAGAGCAATACATCGAGTTACACCTGGGTCATCGATAATACGCCGCCGACCGCGGCGCTGCTCAACACGCCTAATTCGGTCACGCGACTGACGAGCGCGGTTCTGAACGTCGGCGGCGAAGGTGTGGTCAAATACTCATACCGGTTGGCCGATCTCAATGATCCGTATACCGAACCTCTGCCGATCGACACGCCGATTCGCCTGCGCAACCTCGCGCCTGGCGCTCACACGCTGCACGTCATCGGTTGCGATGCCGCGGGAAACTGGCAGTCGGCATCGAACCCGACCGTGCTCAACTGGACAGTCTCGACCGCAGCGGTGACGTCGCAACTGACCAACTGCCCCCCGGTCGTGACCAATCTCAATTTTGCCGAGTTCATTGTTCGCGGACCCGACGTGGTTGGCTACGTGTATCGACTGGACAGCGGAGCTTGGTCGACACGGCGGTCGGTTGCGCAACCACTTGCTCTGTCGGGGCTGGCGCCCAGTCCCTACCCGCACACCGTTCAGGTTCTGGGCGTCACCAACGAGGGCGTCTGGCAGGCCACGGGTACGCCAACGGTGTTCAACTGGACCATCCGACCGGTCGGCGACCGGTTGACCCTCCAGGTGCTGTCGGCCGCCGAGACCCCGACGCAATGCCGATATCGCTTCAAGTTTCGTTTCGACGCGGAGGGGGTGTATGTACTGTCGCCGCAGGTCTACCTTGCCAACGTCACCGGATCGTTCACAGCAACAATTACAGCGATTCATCCCACCGGGCAGATCCCAGTCTTCGTCACCAATCCACGGACCGGTAATCGCTCTCAGCAGGGATGGCGGACGGGGCCCATGGAGGACGTTGTGGAGGTCGTGGTTTCAAACGTCCGCGGTCCGGGCACAGCGAAGATCGTTATTCCTGCCGGTGCCGCACGGTTGACAACGTACACCAACAACCGCCACGGTGGCACTTCGACGGTCGTCCAGTCTGGCGACTTCTTGCTGGCCAACATATCGCGCTGAGAAGAGTTACGATGTATTGCGGGCCGATCGGGACCTTCCCGGTCGGCCCGCTTGCTTATCACGAATGGGTCTTGTCCGTGCCGATGCAGCGACACAACCTGGGCGCAGTTACAATACGATTTATTTACGATACGTCGTCGTCGGATCAAGCAACGTCCGTTCTAGCAGATCCTTCGTCGCCTCGTCCATCTGGCCGCTGGCCACGAGACGGCGGATCAGCACGCGGCTGCGTTCGCGCAACTCGCGATGCTGCTGCGCGGAGATCCGCAAACCGTCATCGACTGGACCGCCTTCGGAGATGTAACACTGGATCATGGGGCGTTGATACGCCACGGCAAAGAGCACCGGCAACCAAAGAAGCTTCCAGCCAAAGAAGAGGCCAAGCCCCAGCGTCACGAGCCCAATGCCCGCCAGCAGCAAGACGATGCGGACAGGCCGCCACCAGGTCGTGAAACACTCCAGACGCTTCTCGGTATCGTGTCCGCGAAACAGCGCGCCCAACGAAACCAGGTATCGCGGCGGATTCTCGACCGCGCACCCGACGGGCACGTCCTCTTCGGGATTCTTGCCGGCCAGTTCGGGAACCTGTGATGCGAAGGCCGGAAAGTCGCTCACTGGAACCAGCGGCAAACCCCAAGGGTCGAGATACGGTGGGGCGATCGCCTTCAGATTGGTCGGCACACACCGATTCAAGTCATCCCCGTCCAACTGGTGATTCACCGAGATATTGAAGCAGAGCATTTCGTCACAGCCACCGATCGAAGCCAGCAATGGCACCGGCATTTCCGGAAAACCCGAGAATCCGGCTTGCATCGCCGAAGTCGCCATCTGCGGTTGTTGCCGCATCAGTTCACGCATCGCCTTCGACCACATGATCCGGCCATCCCGTTGCGTTCGCCAGACACGGTTTCGTGCATGTTGCTCTGCTGAAAACCTCGTCCCGTCAAGGTTCTCGACGATGCAGGTGCCCACATCCCCGTAACGGAGAAAACTCTCGAGGTTGATCGGACCGATCAGCAGCGCGACAACGAAACACGCAACACCCAGCACAACCGCCAACGCCCCGATCTCGATCCGTCGACTATCAATCAAGCGACCCTCCGGTGCAGCAATCTGATCCGCATTTGTTCATGCTACCATTCATCCCACGTATGACGCATCCCACCGACACAACCCGTCGTCTCATCGAGTTCTTCGGCCTGCGCCGCGGCATCGTCGGCGTTCTCGTCATCGTCATTCTCGTGGGCATGGGCGAAAAGATGGCCGAGCGTTTCCTGCCCATTTACCTGCTTGCCCTCGGTGGTGGCACGCTTGCGGTCGGCATTCTCAATGGCCTGCAGAATCTGCTCGGGGCGCTGTATTCCTTTCCGGGGGGCTACCTCGCCGACCGCCTCGGCACCCGCCGATCGCTGCTCGTGTTCAACCTGATGTCGATCTTCGGTTACCTGATCGTCGTCCTCGTCCCGTCATGGGAGGCCGTCCTCATCGGCGCGGTGTTGTTCATGGCCTGGTCGGCGATCTCACTGCCCGCCATGATGTCGCTCGTCGCTCAACTTTTGCCGAAAGAGAAGCGCACCATGGGCGTGTCGATGCATTCGCTGGTGCGGCGCATCCCGATGGCACTTGGACCCATCGTCGGCGGCCTGTGCATCCAGCATTTCGGCGAGTTCACCGGCGTGCAGATGGCGTTCCGCGTCGCGATTCTCATGGCTCTCGTCGCCATCCTCGTGCAGGAACGTATGATTCCCGATGATCCGCCGCGACCCGCCGAGACTGCCCACAGCCCCGAGGCCCGGCCCTGGCGGCTCTTCGTCGAGATGCCGGCGCCGCTCAAGAGCCTGCTGGTCTCCGATATTCTCGTGCGCTTCGCCGAGCAGATCCCGTACGCGTTCGTCGTCGTCTGGTGCATGAAGACGCTGGGCACGCCCGAGTTTGGCGGCGCGGCCGTCGACTCGGTCGATTTCGGCATCCTCACGACCGTCGAGATGATCACGGCCATGCTCATCTACGTGCCGGTGGCCTATTACGCCGACCGCTTCGGCAAGAAGTGGTTCGTCGTCGCCACCTTCGGCTTCTTCACCGCATTCCCATTTACATTGTATTTCTGTCGTTCGTTTTGGCCGCTGGTGTTCGCCTTCTTCGTGCGCGGCCTCAAGGAATTCGGCGAACCGACCCGCAAGGCGTTGATCATGGATCTCGCCCCCGAAGGCCGCAAGGCGGCGATGTTTGGCCTCTACTACCTCTTGCGCGACATCATCGTATCACTCGCGGCCTTTGCCAGCTTTGCGCTCTGGGATCTCGGACCCGGGGTCAACCTGATCACCGCCGGATGTTGCGGCCTCGTCGGCACCCTGTGGTTCGCGTGGCGCGGGCAGGACCTGCCCCCGGTGAAGGTCATCTGATGCGCGCAGCATACCGCTGATGGTCAACGAGCGCGGTGAAAGCAATCCCTCGGCTTGCGGGCCCGAATCGGCCGGCAGCAATATTCCGTGTATCCGCTGCCATACGGTGTGTTGCGGAGCCTACCGGGTCTATCTCTTTCCTGACGATCTGCGCCGCCTGCGCGACCACCTGCATGTCGCCCCCGAAACGATCATCATGCCGGTTCCTTTGACGGCCGAGAACGCCGAGCAAGCCGCCTGGTCGTTCTCGCTCGGCGAGGAAGAGCGCTTCCTGATGGGCCTGCGCCGCCGCACCGGTCGCTGCCTTTTTCTGCTCAATCTCGGCGGCACCCGCCGGTGCGGCGTACACGCCTGGCGACCACTGTCTTGTCGGCTCTACCCGTTCACCGCCGACGTGAAGCGCGTCCGCCGACTCGAACGCGCCCTGTGCCCGACCCCGTGGCCGCTCGACGCCCTGACCCGCCATGAAGTGCAGATCATGTCGCGACGCGCATCGCGCGAAGCGATGCAATACGAAGCATTGCTCGAGACCTGGCACGAGACCGAACTGCCGCGACTGAATGCGACCGGTGTGGGGCGTCTGGCATTCCGGGAACGGTTCTGGCGGTTTCTCGAGTTTCTTACCGAAACAACCGCGCCGGCACGCGCCTGAGCGAAACCCCGGCCGCGGGAGAGAAGACCGCGATCAGGTATCCCCGCTGGTACCGTCGTTGATGGTCGGGTCTTTCATCGACCGCTTGGCCTGAAACAGCACGACCCAGATCGTCTGGAAGATGATCTTGATGTCGAGCCACAGACCTGCATTGTCGAGATAGATGTAGTCGTAGCTGACCTTGTCGGTGAGCTTCAGATAGTAGCGCGCATTCACCGCGGCCAACCCGGTCACCCCCGGGCCGGTGAGCTGGTGAGCCGCGTGATAGCCGAAGCGGGCGCACCGCAAGCCGACGGCCCTGAAACTCGGGGTGCTGTTCGACGAAGAACGGTCGCTCCGGGCGCGGGCCGACCACCGACATCTCGCCGATCAAAACCGAGAAGAACTGCGGCAGCTCATCGATGCCCAATCCCCGCAACCAGCGACCGATGCGGGTGACGCGCGGATCGTGCTCGGTCGCGATCTGTGGCCCCTTGCCCTTCTCGGCATCGACGGTCATCGAGCGGAACTTGATCACGTAGAACTCGCGCCCGAACCGGCCGACCCGCTTCTGTTTGTAAAAGATCGGCCCCGGCGAATCGAGCCGCACGGCGATCGCCGTCAACAGCAACACCGGCGAGGTGATGATCAACGCGAAGATGGCAAAACAGATGTCGAACGTGCGCTTCACGAATCGACCGATCGGCCCGAGCGCATCGGACCCAACGGTCAGCAGCGGCAGATCGTCGAGACTGCGCAACCCGAACACGCCGGTGGCCGTGGAGGGATCGACGGCCAGGCGCACACGAAACGGGTGCGGCTCGGCCTTGCGGCCGTAGTAGATCTGCGCCCAGAACTTGTCGAGCGACACGTGCGGATCGGTGACGATGACCTCGTCGACCCGATGGAACACCACCTCGGCCGCCAACTGGTCGATCTCGGCCGCCTTGAACACCCGCAGGATCTTGAACCGCTCCTGCCCGTTCATGTGCATGTGCCGCAGAATCCGGCGCCCCTCCTCGTCGTCGCCGACGATGAACGCCCGGCGCAACCGCGGATACGGTTTGAACAGTGACGACAACGCGACCCGCAACAAGAACAGTGCGAATATCGCCACGACCGTCGACATGAGCAACACCGGTCGTGGGAAGTTGTGCGCCTGCCGGGCCAGTTCGCGCGACAGGAACAAGAGCAGGTTGAAACTGACAAACACTGCCAGCAGACTACTCGCCGACCCCGAGAAGTTGTCGGCCACGTTGCCGACGTGGCGCAGCGAGAATCGGGTGAGCAGCGCCCCAAAAACAAAATACAGACCGAAAAGAATCAGCCGCACATTGTAATACGCGTCGATGTAGATGCCCTGCGAGGTCGGCGTCAACCAGAACTGATACACCGACAACACCACGGCGTTGAGCACCAACGCATCGAGCACGACCATGCCGATCGAAAACAACATCTCGGCGTTGGGCGGCACCCGCAGCATGAACGGCAACGGGCGACGGCGGCGACTACTCATCGATCACGACCCTCTGGCTTTGGTTGTTCACTACGCGTGATGATACCACTGGACGAACTGCCACGCGTCACGGAAAAACATCCGCGGGTTCAGCCGATACTGCGCCACCCGGGCCCGCAATCGTCGCACGACCGCCCGCACCCGCCGGTTCCGCGCAGCAAACAGGCCCACGAGGTGCCGTTCCCGCTGCGCGAAGCGCTCGGGCGAAATCAGGTCGGAACGAACGCCCGGTGTCTTCAGATAGTATTCACCCGGCGGCGTGCCCAGAATCTCGTCGGCACTCATGCGCGGCACGAACAGCCCACGTTGCAGCCCATCGGCAAACATCGGCGTGCCGGGGAACGGCTCGTAACAGCCGACGGCAGCAAAATCGGGGGCCAACTGCCCGAGCACCCGCACCGATTCATCTTGGTCGGCTTCGGTCTCACCGGGCAACCCGATGATGAAATAGGCGCTCCAGAACATCCCCGACTGGCGCAACAACCGCGCCCCGTGACGCATCTCGGCCAACCCCTCACCCTTGTCGATCGCCGCGAGCATACGCGCACTGCCGCTCTCGACGCCGACTTTCACGGTGACACACCCGGCAGCCCGCATCGTCGCCAGCAAGTCGGCGTCGATCAGGTCGAGACGCGTCACGCATTCCCAGGGCAGCTTCGGAAATCGTTGCCGATGCAGACGGCAGTATGCGAGGATGCGTTCGCGCCGCAACGTGAACGAATCGTCTTTGAAGGTAATATAGCTTACGTTGTAACGACTTTGTATTTCATCGATCTCATTGGCCACGTCATCGATCGCGCGAAAACGCGTGCGGCGGGTCCAGATCGACTTGCTCGAGCAGAACCGGCAGTTGTACGGACAACCGCGCGAAGTCATGATCAGACCGAGGTCTTCGCCGGTGTAGCGCGCCAGGTTCTTCAACAGGTGCCGACCGGGCGCCGGCAGGGTGCTGATCTCTTGAATCAACTTGCGATCGGGGTTGTGGTGGATCTTGCCGTCGGCGCCCCGGTACGACAACCCCGGAATGCCGGCCATCGAGCGGTCGGCGGCGATCGCCTCGAGCAACTCGGCAAACGTCTCTTCGCCTTCGCCGCGCACCACGATGTCGGCAAAGCCCCACGACAGGGTCTCCTCGGGCTGCACCGTCGGGTGCGTCCCGCCCAACACGATCGGCACGGCCGGCAAGGCGGCCCGCAACGCCAATCCCACCCGCACGCCCGCGCCCAGTTTCGGGGTCAGCAGGCTGATGCCGATGATGTCGGGGTTGAACTCCCGCGCCTGCTGCACGATCTCGCGCCAGGTCGGGTGATCCGGATTCTGCAACAGCTTGACGAACTCCTGATACGCCCAGGTCTGGTTCGCGTAATCCATGCGACCGGTCGCCAGGTTGGCGTCGTGGTCGTGCACGGCGACCGTGTGCCCCAGCCGCTCGAGATGCGCCCCAAGGGAACACAAGCCCATCGGGTAATACCGATTGGTGAAGCCGATCAGGCGATAGAAGGGCGGATCAATGAGAAGAACGCGCATGCGTGTTATTACCTGTTTTCCGTTTCGGTCGCCGTGGCGACCGGGTTCTCGGGGGCAACCATCGGCTTCCACGAAGCGCGCTTCGTCACCGCGTCGCCGCGCCACAGACCGTCGTAGAACCCGCCGACGTACGCGACCTCGCGCAACACCAGCAACGGGATCACCGCCGCGCATTCACCGAGACTCAGCGAGCGCTTGCTGCGCCCCCAGATGTAGGTGGTCATGAACAGTTGCAGCGCGACGAAGGTCAGCAGCACGGTGCGGCGCTGTTGCGCGTCGAGAAACGGCAGCATCGCCAGCACCCCGGTCAACCCGGTGATGACGGTCGGCCGAATGAGCAGGCGCGGCTCGGGCACGCCCTCGCGGCGGAACTTCACGCCCATGGCCTGGCCCCAGATCCACTTGCGCTTCCAGATCTCGACCACCGTGGCCGGATACGCCGTGGTCACCACCACACTGGAATCGTAGTGGATGCGCCCCAGGTCTTTGAGCCGGAAGCACAGGTCAGAATCTTCGGCCCACCAGGCCTCGCGGCGGAAACCGCCGACCTTCAGCAACGCCTCGCGCCGTACCGCCGAGTTCACACCCGACAGTTTGTTGGCGGTCAGCCCCTTGCTGAGAATCTCGTTCATTACCCGATCGCCGAGATGATACCAACCGACCAGGCCCTCATCGGGATTCGACGGCGCAAACGCCCCGCCAGCCGCGACGACGGTCGGATCGGCGAACCACCGTCGCACGTGTTGCAGCCAATCGACCGGTGGATGCGCGTCAGCATCGGTGAACGCAAGCACGTCACCTTTCGCCTCCCGGGCGCCGGCATTCAAGGCCTCGGCCCGCCCCACGTTTGCCGGCAACCGCACCAGGCGAAACGCCCGCGGCTTGCCCTGCACGTAGTTGCTCAACAACTCGAACGACCGGTCGGCCGAACCGTCGTCGACAAAAAGCACTTCGTCGTCGTCGCCCAGGGCCAGGCGGTCGAAACTCGCGGTCAGGCCGGCGATGTTGCGTTCTTCGTTGTAGACCGGCACGACGACACTGATCTTCAGTGGCGTCACGATCGGCAAGGGGGCCGCCGCTCCCGATTGGCTGTTGATGTCACTCATTGTATTTACACACCAGTCTCTGTCACCTCGGCCGTTATGGCCGCCCGGTCACACGAGTTTGCGATACATCGCCACCAGCGAGTTTTTCAGGGCCGTCAGGCTGCGCAGCGCCACGATGTTCTTGAACAAGAAGCGTGGGCTGAAGAAGAAGGTGATGTTGGCGTACCGGATCGCCCGCTCCAGGTCGCGTGGTTTGAGGTGCGGCAACTGGATGATGCTGTGCTTGCCGACGTCGGCGGGCACATAATCACCGTAGCGGAACCAGCCCTCTTTCTTGGCGAGGTTGTACAACTCGGTGCCCGGGAACGGATTGACGATGTCGTACATGACCTGATCGGGGCCGATGCGGCGGACCTCTTGAATCGTGCGTTTGATCGTGGTCTTCGTCTCGAGCGGACTGGCGCCGAAGAGGATGTTGATCTTCGCCTTCACGCCATGTTTCTGGATCAGCTTGATCACCCGCTCGACCATCTTCGGATCGTCGTAACCCTTCTTGATGTAACGCAACACCTTGGGATCGAACGACTCGACCCCGATGTCGATGTATTTACAACCGGCTGCCGCCATCGCCTTGATGATCGCCTCGTTGAGCCGGTCGGCGCGACACGAACAGCCCCACGCCAGGCCAAGCGGAGCGAGGCGCCGGCACAACTCGACGGTGCGCTCGGTCCCCCACGCGAACTGGTCGTCTTGAATGCTGATGCCCTTGTAGCCTTCGCGGGCCAGTTGCTCGAACTCGGCGACGATGTTGTCGATGCTGCGCACACGCACGCGCGGTTTGCAGCCAAAATACCGCTTGTTCTCGAGCTCGGCGGCGAAAGTCACCGAACTGGGCACGCAATAGATGCACTGGTTCGGACAACCCCGCGACGTCATCACCGAGGTGAACGGCCGCACGCCAAGCTTCGGGTTGAAATACGCTTCGCGGTCGATCAAATGCCGCGCCGGGAAGGGTATCTCATCGAGATTCTCGATCAGCGCCCGTGGTTTGTTGTGCTGCACCGGGCCGGAGCCGTCGCGCCAGCTCATGCCATCGACCCCGGCCAACGGGGTTTTGTCACGCAACGCCCGCACCAGTTCGCGGGTGGTCACCTCCGCCTCGCCGCGCACCACGAAGGTGTGGGCATCGACCACGAAATCGTCGACCTTGTCGGACGGCGATGGACCGGTGAAGATCACCGGCACGCCCCCGCGAACCTCATGGATCATGCGGGTCGTCGCGATGTCCAGTTCCTTGGCGAGGTTGACCGAATAGAAATAATACGCATCGCTGTCGTCGGCCTTGATGAACTCGCGGAACCGCTCCGGCGACCAGTTTTCGAGGGCAGCATCGACGTGCCGCACCTGATGGCCGTCTTTCTCGAGCACGGCCGCCACCCAGAGCACGTAGATGTTCGGCACGTTGTAGATGACATGGGCACAACCGGCAACACGCTCGGCGGCACGTTTTCCGGCCTCGGGCGGCGGGGCGATGTAAGTGATTTTCATGGTTTCGACCTCGGGTTCGCACCCACGACAGTGGAGTAAATACTCAGTATTTCTGTCGCAGGAAGAGATGATCGCAATGACGGCAGCGCTCGGGCATGGCCTGGCGGAACCGGGCCACCGCTGCGCCGTTCCAGATGTCGAGCAACCGCTCGCGCATCACGTTGCCGACGACACTGTGGGGAAGATCGCAACACGGCGTCACATCACCGTTGTCGCGCACATAGAGAAAGTCGAGCGGCTTGGGGCAAACGGTATCACCCCGGTACAGCCACGGCCGAAGCAGACGGTAGAGCACGCGCGGCACCCCGGTGAAGAATGCGCCGTTGTGATCGACGCGTAGACCGTGCCGACGTGCGGCCCGCTCGATTCGGGCAATATTGCGTATTTCAGTCACCAGATCCGGGCGTTTCAGCCCCGATGCCGGATTCCAGATATTGAGGCGCACCAGCACCATCCGCGCCACCCGGAGGCGCGCCGCGGCCTCGACCACCGAGAGGGCCCCACGGCCCCCGTCATCCTGCAACGTCGTCAACAACGACAGGGTGGGGCAGGGCAGGCCGCGCTCGCGGGCCCGTGCCTGCAGTGCCTGCAGATTCGCCAATTGCTTCGAGGCATCGCCGTGCCCGTGCGCATCGGGCAACGTGCTGTCGAGCGACACCGACAACGCATCGAGACCCGAATCCAGAATGGCATCGAGATGGCGGTCGAGCAGAATACCGTTGCTGGTGAACGCAGTCTGGTGCCCGCGGGCGCGCGCTTCCCGCACCATCGTGAACAGATCGCGGTTCAGCAGCGGTTCGCCCCAACCGGTCAGGGTGATCTTGCAGCCGGGCGGGCACGACGCCAGGCCGGCCCGAAACACTTCGAGCGGCATGATGGTCTGCGGCAGTTTCAACTGGTCGCGCGGACACATCGGACAGGCGAGGTTGCAGCAATTCGCCACCTCGAACTGCACTCGCGTCGGTGCCGGCAGCGGTGTACCGGCCCAGCGTGCCCCAATCTGCGCCAGGATGTTCAACATGGTCCGGTATCCTACCACGCACGCCCTCTCTGGGCAAATTGTGGATGGGGGACAGACCTGAGGGTCTGTCCCCACAGTTGACAACGTGCCCCGGCTTGGCTAGGCTGAGAAAGATTTCGCGTGGCGAATCGGGTTGCACAGATCAAGGCAAGGAGTGAAGCCACCCATGGACAGTTCGATTCAAAAGGTCATCAAACGCAACGGTTCGGTTGTTCCGTTCGACAAAGAGAAGATCGTCGAAGCCATTTTCAAGGCCGCGCAGGAAGTCGGCGGCAGCGATCGCAAACTGGCCGAGATCCTTGCCGACAAGGTGGTGCACCACCTCGAACTGACCAAGCAACCCCCGATTCTGCCCAACGTCGAAGAGATTCAAGACATCATCGAACGTGAACTGATCGAAGACGGCCACGCCCGCACCGCCAAGGCGTTCATTCTGTTCCGCTACGAACACGCCAAGCTGCGCCGCGGCAAAGAGCAATACAGCGCCACCTCCGGCAATATCCCGTACAAGAAAATCTGGCAGATCCTGTCGTGGGCCGTCGACCACAACTGCTACTCGATCGCCAAGATCAATGAGCGCATTGAAGACGGTTCGTATCCGGCCCTCGTGCAAGAGGTCACCGAAAAGTACTCCGCTGACGTGCAGGCGGCGGTTTCCAAGATCCTCGACCGCAAAGACGAGATCCGCATTGTCATCATCGCCGGCCCCAGCAGCAGTGGCAAGACGACGACCACCATCAAGGTGGGCGAGCAGCTTCAGGCCCGGGGATACGAACTGGTCGCGATGAACCTCGACAACTACTTCTTCGATCTGTCGCACCATCCGCGCGACGAGTTCGGCGATTACGATTTCGAGACCCCGCAGGCCCTCGACCTCGAACTGATCAACACGCACCTGTCGCAATTGCTCAAGGGCAAGACGATCAAGATGCCGCGGTACAACTTCAAGACCGGCAAGCGCGAGCTCGACACCGACCCGCTCAAACTTGAGAAGCACCAGATCGTGCTGCTCGACAGCCTGCATGGCCTCTACGGGCCAATGACCGACAGCGTCCCGGCCGCCAAGAAGTTCAAGCTCTACATCGAAAGTTTGTGCCAGATCAAAGACCACACCGGCAACTTCCTGCGCTGGGCCGATGTGCGGCTGCTCCGCCGCATGGTCCGCGACAGTTGGCACCGCAGCTACAACCCGCGGCAGACCCTCGAACACTGGCATTACGTGCGCCGCAGCGAAATCCAGCACATCATCCCGTTCATCGACACCGTCGATCATATCCTCGACGGCTCGCTCGCCTACGAACTGCCGATCTACAAGAAGCACTTGTTCAAGTATTTCCCCGACTTCATTCAGGACTACCGCGCCGAACCCAAGCGGCAGGACGCCTTCATTCGCGCCAAGCGGGTGCATGACATGCTCGCCGCCTTCCATGACTGGCAGGACGAGAGCGTCGTCCCCAAAGACGCGCTCATCCGCGAGTACATCGGCGGCAGCATCTACAAATACTGATTACGCCTCGCCTTTGTCGTGCAGCGCCGGCCCCAGAGGCCGGCGCTGTTGTTTTCGGCACCATGTCCATGTTCACCGGCCATCCATCGGCATGCGCCCCACCAGCGATGCCACCGTGACAACCGGCGTGGCATTGGCCGGGCACCCCGTAACACCCCGAGCAAGGGGGACTTTCGCCAAACGCCCAAATACGCTATGCTGACGGCACACCATGCTAGCCGTTCTCTCAGAACTCCTGCTCTCCGCGGCCGTGTTTGTCGCATTGCCGCTTGTGCTGCTGGCCATTCCGGTCGCCATGTGGCTGCATCACCGCGCCCGGCAGCAGTTGCTCGCGTTCGCCGTCGGGGTCGTGTGTCCGGATTGCGGTCAGACCATCGGCACCCGTGGCGTCGAGCAGGCCGACATCTTGTGGGCGCGGCATATTGACCGGCTGCAACACGACCATCCCGGCCTGCGGTTCCGGTTGAAGCGCACCGTCGATATCATCTGCCCGGCGTGCGACCGCTGGTTCTCTGCGCGTACCGGGAACACCGGCCTCTACCTGCATCCGACCACCAAATTCGTCATTGCCGACGAACCCCTGGTCACCACCAAACCGACACAATAGCCATACTTTGTATTTCCAACACCGCACCGACGGCACGGTGCATTTTATAGCAACGAGCGGAGACAAGCGCAATGTATCGAGGCGACAAGGTCATCCTGCGCGGTTACGAGAAAACCGATCTCGAACTGGCCCACCGTTACTTCAACGATCCCGAGGTGCAACACCTGCTCAACAGCGGGCTCATTCTGCCCATCTCGATGGCCGAGGAAGAGAAGTTCATCAACGAGTGCGCCAATAGCAAGGAGCGCGGCTACAACTTCGCCATCGAAACGATCGAGGGCGAGTATCTCGGCGGCTGCGGCTATTTTGAACTCGACCGCAAAAACCGCACGACCTACGTCGGCATCGCCATCGCCAACAAAGAGCGCTGGGGCCAGGGTTACGGCACCGATGCCATGCGGGTGTTGTTGCGGTTCCTCTTCGACGAACTCGACCTGCGCAAGGTATTATTACGTGTTTTCGCCTACAACGACCGCGCCATCGCCAGCTACCGGCGCCTCGGCTTCGTCGAGGAAGGTCGGCTCCGCCAGCAGTTCTACCGGCGCGGCGAATACCACGACGAGATCATCATGGGTATTCTGCGCGATGAATTCGTGAACGCAAACCCAGCCGCCAACGCCGCCCCGGCCGCCCGGGCCCCACGCCCGTTACGGACGAGCAAAGTCGCACCGTTGCGCCGTCCGCGCGCCTGATCAACGCACGCAGTTCTCTTGTGCGGCCGCCAACGCCGCCGTGTTGGCCAAGGCCACGATCTTGCCTTGCCGCGCGACCGGCGCCGTTGCCGACGCCACCTGGTCGACGAACTTGTCTTGGCACAAAACCACCACCGGGCCAAGACAAGCAAAGCGCTGCCGCGCTTCGGCGATGCTCTCGGTCGGCATCGGCTGGAAGTCGAAGTTGTAGAGCAGGCTGGTGCGATGCCCCAGTTTCAACGCCACGACCTGGGCGGCAGCAAACCGTGAGCGCACGACCCGCGCCAACTCATCGGTACTGACAAACGGCAAGGCCCGCGGAAACAGCACACTCATCAGGTAGACCGCGAACGGCACCATGCCGACCGCCAACGCCCAGAACACCGCGGGCCGCGGCTGGAAGATCACCGCGCCACCACTCTGGCCCGCCGCACCTGCGGTTCCGACGTAGCCATCGAACTGACGCAGTGCCAGCACGCTCGCCGCCACGGCAATCAACCCGAGGCCCAGGCCAACCAACTCAGCCCCCGGATACTTTGCCGCCGCGGTGCCGGCCAGACCAATGCCGAGAAACGCCGAAAAACCAACGACCCCCAGCACGCCGCGACGCAAACCGGCGGGTGCGTGATCGGCCGCCAATGCGTCGTGCCAATAGCGCCCGACCAGCACCGCGGCCGCCGGATACAGCGGAAAGATATAGGTGACCAACTGCGTCTTCGCAGTCGAGAAGAACGCAAAAACGGTCACCAGCCAGATCAACGGCAACCGCGCATCGGGGTCGTCGCGACGCCAGGCGTGCAGCAGTGCCTGGGGCAGAAACAGGCTCCACGGGAAGAAGAAGAGCAGCAACGTCGGAAAGTTCATCAGGTACGAGTACCAGCCCCCGGTGATCTCCGGGTGTTCGGCACTGAAGAACCGGCCAAAGTTGTTGGCGATGATGAACTTCTGCACGAACGAATCGCCATGAACACCATACATTGTCATGAACCACGGCAGACCGACGACCAGGGCCATGCCGACCCCGGTCGCCCCACCGCGCTCGAGCTTCGCCACCTGCCCGGACGTCACCAGGTGAATGGTCAGGGCAACGGCAAGCAGAATGAAGGCCAGCGGACCCTTGGTCAGCAGGGCCAGCCCCGCCGCCACCCCGAAGGCCGCTGCCCACACGTAGGTCGCGGAACCCTCGGCACGCAACCAACACCGATAGCAATACAAAGCACTCGCCAGGTTGAGCGCGAGCACCATGTCGGTCACCGCAGCCTTCGACAAGATGATCGCGTGCAGGCACGTGGCAAACACCGCAGCCGCAAAAACAGCCACCGTCGCACCGAACTCCGCGGCGGCCCAGGCACCCACGAGCAGGGTCAGCAGCACGGCTGCCACCGCCGCCGGCAGACGCGCCCCCAATCCATTCGCACCGAACACCGCCGTGGTGTAACCCGACAACCAGTAATAGAGCGGTGGTTTGTCCCAGAACACCTTGCCGTCGTAGTGCGGCGTCAGCCAACCTGCACCCCGCGCCATCTCTTTGGCCACCTGGCCGTAGAACGGTTCATCGGGGTCGATCAACGGCAGATCGCCAATGGCGTGGAAGAACAAAAGGTACAGACAGAGCGCGGCACCGATCATTTTCAACAGATTCGACATGCGCGTATCGTACCGTGTCGCGGCGGCAATCTCAAGCGTCGATCCGCGATTGATTACGCGTTGCGCAGCGTCGTGATACCATGGGCGTGTTGCTCAATATGTAAAATGTATGTTTCACGACCCTCGCCCTCCGAGCCTGACCACGCTAAACGACCGATCCGGCTGCGCGTTCCCCAAAACCAAGGGGTTGCGGCATCTGCCAGGAGCCTGCGTCGCGCTGTTGCTCGTCCTGGGCGTGACCGCACCGATCCTCGCCGGCGCCGCCGAATCGCGCGTGCACGGGCGCGACTGCCCCGTCGTCCTCGTGCACGGCTTCAATGGCTGGGGCCGCGACGAGATGCTCGGTTTCCTGTATTGGGGCGGCACCATTCTCGACATCGAGAAGCGCGTGGCAACCTACGGTATGCGCGGTCTCACCGCCTCGGTCGGGCCGTATTCATCGAACCACGATCGCGCCTGCGAACTGTTCTGGCAGATCAAGGGAGGCCGCCTCGATTTCGGCGAGCAGCACGCGGCGGCCTTTGGCCACAAACGATTCGGGGAGACCTGGCCCGGGCTGTATCCGCAATGGGACGCCGCCCACCCGGTCCACCTGGTCGGCCACAGCATGGGTGGCCAGACGATCCGCCTGCTCACCGAGTTGCTCGCCCGCGACTACTTCGGCGCCGGCACCAATGAACGTTGGGTGTTCTCGCTCACCACGATCTCGACTCCGCACAACGGCACCACGCTGGTCGAGATCGTCGGCAACCTGCTCTGGCACCAGGCCGAGAAGATCCTCGCCGCGGTCATGGCCCTGGCCAGCGGAAGTGAGAACATCGTCTGCGACTTCGATCTCGACCAATGGGATCTGCAACGACAACCCGGCGAAAGCGTCTCCGCTTTTCTTTCGCGCGCGCGCCGTACGCTCGGCAACACCCGCGACATCTCGTCGTGGGATCTGTCGATCAAAGGCGCCCACGAACTGAATCGGCAGATCCGCGTATTCCCTTGTATTTACTACATGAGTTACAGCAATCGCATGACCTACCGGTTGCCCGGCACCGACATCAACCTCGCCGACATGCACATGAACCCCGTGCTCTGGCCGGCTGCCGCCGCGATGGGCAACTACGCGGGCAGGGCCGTGCCGCCGGGCCAGGCCGGCGCATGGCAACCCAACGACGGCATCGTCAATACGCTCTCGATGCGGGGCCCCGCCAACAGTCCGATCGTCGACTGGGCCACCGGACCCGTCCAGCCCGGCATCTGGACCCACATGGGCACGGTCGCGACCCGCGACCACGGCACGATCATCGGCCTGTTTCAAAACCCGCTGCTGGGCAGCACCTGGCTCGAGGAGTTCGTCGACGGCATCTTCAGCCGACTCGCGACCCTGGAGAGATAGGAAATCGTTCCTCGCCCACCAATTACCCCCCGTCTGGGCGTGCTAGAATTTAAGTACGTCTTCACTTCACAAGGAGGGGAATTGATGTCGGTTGATCTCGAGAAAGCGTTACGTCCGGTCGACAGTCCCATGCCGCCGTTTCCACCCAAGGTGGTGACGCTGGCCAGCGGCGAGAAGATGGTCATCCGCCAGGTGGGGCGTGATGACATGCCATCGCTACTGCCGCACGTCGAGCCGCTGCTGCACATGGAGCGCGACTATTACGACATCGTTGCGGCCCGTGTTTACGCCGAGTTGCTCGGTTATTACCGACACCGCGTCCAGGACGAATATGTTCTGGTCGCCCAGATCGATGGCGAACTGGCCGCGATCGTCAACGGCCGGCTCGTCAACAAAGACATCGGCATGTCATATCACACGCTGGCGCTGCGCCGTGGTCTGCGCGTGGGTGCGCACGCATTCGCCGCCAAAATGGAATACCACATCGATATCCTGAAGCAGAAAGAAGTGCTGGTCGTCGCCGAGTCGCCGATCGGTTTTCGCCGCTGGATGATCGAGTACAAACTCGAGAAGCGCTTCGAGATGTCGCATGAACTGGGTGGTGTGCCTTCGTATGCGCTCACCCGCGAACTCTTCGAGAGAGCCCGCGACAGCTTGATCGTCGGCGAGCGCCCGGTCCCCAAAGACCTGCTCGCCAAGGCGATGGCCGGCATTCTGCCGCCGCACGATCCGCCGCATGCACCCGCCGACTGGCTCGCGGCCACCCGGGCCCGCCGCGACTCGACCGGCACCGCTCTGCGCGTCGGCGCCGCCGATGCCCAGCAGAAAGCCGCCGGCAAGAAGAAGGAGGGCAAACATGCGTGACGTCTATGTCGTGGGCGTGGGCATCACCTCGTTCACCCGCCTCGAGTATCCGCTCGTCGAAATCGCCGCCTATCCGTCGATCATGGCTCTTCAAGACGCCGGACTGAACGCCATCGATCATCTCTACGTTGCCAATATGGGCGGCGGCCGCGTCAATCACCAGACCGGCCTGGCAAGCGCACTCGTCGATCATCTCAGCCTGACCCCCGCCGGTGCCGAAACCATCGAAAATGGTCCGGCCTCGGGCGCGTCGGCAATCAAGCAAGGTTACATGGCGATCGCCTCCGGGCTTCACGACATCGTCATGGTGACTGGCGCCGAGCGCATGAGCGAGGTCAACAACCTCGAGGCGACCGACTTCGTCGCCTCGCTCACCCACCCGATGGCTGAAGCGATCTACGGCGTCACCCTGCCGTCACTTGCCGGCATGTTCACCCGCCTGTACATGAAGAAATACGGTGTGACCGAACGCCATCTGGGTATGGTCGCCGTGAAGAACCACGAAAACGCGCTGCTCAACCCGTTTGCGCATGTCCGACAAAGTATTACACTCGAAGGTATTCTCGATTCGAAAGACGCGCCGACCAACAACCCGTACGTCGCTGAACCATTGCGGTTCTTTGATTGCTGCCCCGTTTCCGATGGCGGCGCCAGCGTCATCCTGGCCAGCAAAGAGGTCGCCAAGAAACTCGGCAAACCGATGGTGCGCCTCGCCGGGGTCGGTCAGGCCACCGACACGCACGTGGTGCATGACCGCACCGAACCCACCGATCTGCTCGCGGTGCGCGGTGCGGCCGCCAAGGCATTCGGCATGGCGAAACTGAAGCCGTCCGATGTCGATGTCGCCGAACTGCACGACGCGTTCACGATCCTCGAGATCGTCGAAAGCGAAGAGGTGGGGTTCTTCAAGAAGGGCGAGGGCCACCTCGCCCTCGAACGGGGTGACACGAAGTTGGGCGGCAAGTTGCCGATCAACACCTCGGGCGGTCTGAAGGCCAAGGGCCATCCGGTCGGCGCGACCGGCATCGGCCAGGCCCACGAGATCGTCCTGCAACTGCGCGGCTAAGCGAAGAAGCGCCATGTCAAAGACGCCTAGGTCTGCTTCACCTGCAACTTCGGCGGTTTCGGCAACAACGTCGTCTGCCTCGTCTTCGTGAAGGAGTGAGCCATGGACAAACAGATTCTCGGCTACGCCTGCAAGAAGTGCTCGACCCTGCATTACCCGAACCGCTCGCGCTGCCGCAAGTGCGGCCATCACGAGTTCGACACGCAACCCCTGCCGACCAACGGCAAACTGCTGACCTTCACGCGTCTGCACACCCTGCCCGCCGACTTCGATGTATTGACCTTGTCACTCGGCATCGTCGAACTCGAAAACGGCCAGCGGATCACCGCCCAACTCGATATCGACGAACCCAAGATCGGCATGAAGGTCAAGGGCCACATCGGCACCGTCCGCCAGGAAGGCTATCAGAAGTTCCACGGCATGATATTTACAAAAGGTTGATATTGTAAATATCGCTTGTCTGCCGCCGGCCGTCCGCTCGATGAAGCGGGCGGCCGGTTTGTTTCAGCACCATTTCCCCCACGACCCGCGACACCTCGGCGCCCTGCGGCAGGGCGAGCTCAGCGACGGCGCCCCGCGATTACGGCCACAGCCGGCAGGCGACAAAGCGTGGTCGATACAGGGTGGCATCGTTGATGAGATCGGCAAAGTTGCACGAGTTGATCACGTAACTGACCACCATCTCGTCGGGGTCGACCAGTTCGTGCCGGCCGAGCTTGAAGACCGCGTGGGCCTTGCCCGCATAGGTGAACAACTGGTGTGGCGGCGGGACGGGCATCTCGACCGCGAAGACGCACCGCGGCGCGTCCCACGGCCCCCAGGGATGCCGGGCCCGCCGGCGCACGATGCGCGACGACAACCCGCTCTCACTGAGCACCATGACAAAGTCGCGATGCCGTTCGCTGCAAGTCACCGAGAACTCGTTGGCCATGCCCGAGGTCAGCGGCGTCACGCGCGCCGGGTCATCGACCCACGCGTTGCCACAGCGATACCGCCACTGCGCAAAGTCACCCAGATGATCGACCGGCGCGCGCGCCACGATCAACCGCTTGCTCGTCGTCGCCGTGGCCGGCAACTCCTCGTCGGTGCCATAGATATAGATGAACCCGTCGTGCTCGAGCATCGCCGAACCCCAGATACGATTCAAACCGGGCGTGAACACACTGCCAGGGACTCGCGTGGTCGTAATGCGCCAGTGACTCGGTGAACCACTGGGATCAGCCACATGGGCCAGCCACATGCCGATCGAGCGAAACCCGAACGCCTGCACATCGCTGGTCGGTTCGATCTGAATGAGAAAGAAATACAAGCCACGCGTGGTCATCGCCCCGGCGTAGATCCAGACAAACCCCCGCCCGTCGGGCGCGTCGATAAACGAAGCCGGCTTACCATCCTTCGTAGTACGGTAATAAAACCGTGGTCGCACCACCATCGGATCGTCGCCGTCTTGAATCGCGACGGCGTTGTGGATCATCGTCGACCCACGCCGCGTGTTGCCGTCCACCAGACTGCCGACGAAACTATCGGAAAACAGCCACAGCACCCGCGTCGGGGCCAGGCGCACCGAGTAGATGCCGTCGCCACCCGTCCACCCATCGGTGCGATGAAACAAGCGGTCGAGTGCCGGCAGCGGCCGGCCCTGATACGCGCTCGGCGGCCACACGACCGGAAACTTGTTGCCGAGCCACTCCTTGGGCGCATTGTCGGCCGTCGTCGGTGACGATGCCGTCAACAGCACGACGACGAGAACGAGCAGGTGGACAGCGCGTTGCGTGCCGCTCAATTGTCGCCTTCCTTCGTCGCCAGCAGGCGGCGCCGAAACGCCTGGGCCACAGCATCGGCCGACAAAGGTCGGACCAGGATCTCGTCGACCCCCGCCATCATGGCGCGGGCCTGCTGCGACTTGGTCATTGGTGCCGTCACGGCAATCATCGGCACCCGACGGTCGCGCCCAAGCTCGAGTCGGCGGATCGCCTCGGCCAATTCGGTCCCGTCGAAATCGCCACCGCGCAACTCGACGATCAACAACTTAGGATTCGAGGTCAGGATCTCGAGCAGCAAGTCGTGGGTGTTCTCGACGAGCAGGTGGGTCCAGTCGTGATCGGCACACACCTTCGCCACCTGGTCGCGCTCACCGGAATCGACCAACGCCACCAACACGCGCTCGCCCAGTCCGCGCTCGCCATCACCTTCCACGACCGCGCCCGCCGCATCGCCGCCCACACAGAGCCGCCGCAACAACTCGACAAACTGCCGGCGTCGCACCGGCCGGGTGAGGATGCCGGAGAACCCGGCCCCACGCCAGAACGTCGGATCGTCGTGCTGTCCCCAGTACGACAGGAGCACCAGGCGCATCTCGTGCAACAGCGGATTCTGTCGCAACCGTCGGCCCAACTCATCACATGAGATATCGGGCAGATCACTGCCAATGAGAACTACATTGTATGCACGACTTCCACTCTGTGCCTCGACGAGCAGCGACTCGACATTCTTGCCCTCGACCACGGTGTCAATGGCACAACCCCACTGTTTCAGCATGACCTGCAACGATTCGCGGGTGGCACCGTGCCCTTCGACCAGAAGAAGGCGTTGCCCTTTCACCAGCGGATCGACGGGGGCCTCGACCACACCGGGGCGCACCCCGAGCCGCGCGGTGAACCAGAAGGTCGAACCCGCGCCGCGCCGGCTGTCAAAGCCGATGGCGCCACCCATCAAGGCCACCAGCCGTTTGCTGATCGCCAGCCCCAATCCGGACCCTCCGTATTTGCGGGTCATCGAGGCATCGACCTGCGAGAAACTCTTGAACAGGCGATTGACGCGATCAGTGGGAATGCCGATGCCGGTGTCGGTGACCGAGAACCGCACGATGGTGTCGGTGGGATTCACCTCGACCGGATCGACACGGATGACCACCTCACCGGTTTCCGTAAACTTGATGGCATTGCCGGCCAGATTGGTGAGGACCTGACGCAACCGGTTCGGGTCGCCACGCACCGCCCGGGGCACTTCCGGATCGAGCAACACCGTGAAATGAAGGTTCTTCGCGTGTGCCTTCAGCGCCAATAAATCGCTCAGATCTTCGAGGGCGTCGGCCAGATCGAAGTCGATGTTCTCGATTTCGATGCGCCCCGCCTCGATCTTCGAGAAGTCGAGAATATCGTTGATGACCGTCAGCAGAGCATCGGCGCTCTTCTTGATCGTCTCGACATAGTCGCGTTGTTCTTCATTTAGCGGGGTATCGAGCAACAGGGCCGTCATCCCGACGACACCGTTCATCGGCGTGCGGATCTCATGGCTCATGTTCGCCAGGAAGTCGCTCTTGGCCCGACTCGCCTCCTGCGCCTCGACCGCGAGGCGCCGTGCCTGATCGGTGGCGGCCAACAGCTTCTGGTTCGCCTCCGACAGCGCCGCCGTGCGCTCTTCGACCCGGTCTTCGAGACTGTGGTTCAACTCGGTCAACTGGCGGGCGTGGTCACGGATCGAACGGGCCATGTCATTAAATGTATGGCTCAAGAACACCATCTCAGCCGAACCCGCCGGCAACACCTCGGTCTCGCCGCCACCCGGCTCCGACAATCGTTTCGCAGCACTGGTCAACGTTTCGATCGGCTCGAGAATCGCGCGGCTGAACTGACCCGTCGCCACCATGATGACAAAGAGCGACAGCACCATCGAACCGACCACGAGCAGGAAGTTGTTCAACGCATCGGCATTGACCGCAGCCATCGAGAACCCGATGGACAACCGCCCCAGCGAACGATGATTGAACGACATGGGCAGGCGCAGATGCATGAACTGCCCGTCGTCGAGCGTGCCGCCCACCCGTGAGGCCGGAACGAAAGACCTGTCAAACCGCAGCGCCGTGTCGGCGTCTGGCCAGGTCAAGAGAACCTTGCCTCCCTCGTCGGCCACCACCACGTATGCCACTTCGCTGGCGTTGGCCGTCACGCCGGCCACGACCTCACGCAACGCCCGCAGATCGTTGAACTCGACCCCCGGCCCCATGTTGTAGGCGAGCAGACGGGTGACGGCATTGGCCTTGCTGTGGAAACCACTGCGAATCAGGGCGTTTTCGTGAAGCAGTGCGCCGATGCCGAGCACGAGGATCATGGGCGCGATCGCGACGAGAAACAGCAACCGCAACAGCGTGGCGAGACTCGTGTTCTGCAACCAGGCCGAGAACTGTCGGTTCATTGCCTGACCTGACAATGCTTGAGGAAGTTGGCATGGAAATCGGCCCCAGCACTGCGGGCCACAGGCAGGTCGACATTGATCACCGGCGCGCCACCCCGCAACAACAGCACCACCGCGAAGCCCCGCCCCGCCCATGCCGTTGCGCCGTCACCGAAGATCAACACATTTTTGGCACTGGCCCACTCGGCCACCTGCCGCACCTCGTCGGCGGACAACGCATGACCGATGACCAGGCTCGAGGCATCGGTGCGCGGCGGTTTGCTCGCCTTCCAGCTCTCGCATTCACAGGCCAGCGGCCGCCCCAGCAAGGTGCGGCCACCCACGAGGTTGCGCAGCAGCGTCTCGTCCTGCCGCCGTTCGTCACCGGCGTGGCCGGCCCCAACCAACAGGATCAGGCGGACGGTCTGCGTCGCCGGCGTGTCGCCGACGGTGCGATCGTAACTCATGATCTTGAGAAACAGCGGCACCTTGACCGCCAACGGGATCGGCACGTCATCGTCGGCACGCACGCATGGCACCACGATCAGGGCCAGCAACAGCCCCAACAGCAGCCATGGGCGCCAACGACAAGAAGTCATATAACGTCAATACACCTTAGAACCAGTGACTGTATTCTGCGCGCCAGGTCGTTCCCGGCAGAGGCGCTCCCAACATCTCTTGATAGACACCGCGGCCCAGGTTCCAACCCGACAGCTTCACCCGCTCGGTGTCACTCAACTTCAGGTTCAGGCTGGCCCCAGTCACCGTGTATGCCGGCACATCGGCGAACGCAGGCGGCACCGAGTCGTAGGTCGCCCCCACCCGGTGATGCACGATGTCGATGCTCGTTCGCTGGTCGAAGGCATGGTAATAGCCGGCATTGATGTAGATCGGCGCGTCGTACCACTGCGGCGCGTTGTTGTCATCGTGGGTCTGCAACCCGGTGGCATTCACCCAGATGCGGTTGCGCGGACCAAACCGCTTCGACAACTCGGCTTCCCAACCGCGAATCGTCACCGCCACTCCCGGTTGTTGTGGATGGAACTTACCGAAGATGTTGTATTGCGCGAAGGCCGGATCGGCAACGAATGGATCGAAGATTTCGAGGATCACGTTCTTGTGATGCGTCCAGAAAGCCGCCGCGCGCGCAAACAACTCGCGTTTGAACTGGTATTCGACCATCAACTCGTGCGAACGCAGTTCCTCGGGTTGCATGTTCGGATTGCCCATGCCACTTGGTTGGTCGATATACGACTGCCAGTTCGACGGTTCCTTGAACGCAGTGTTGTATGTATAACGTATGCGTCCCTTGCGATCGTTGAAGCGGCGCGACAAGGTGACGTGCGGACTCCAGACCGCTTTGTAGTTCGGATGGGTGTCGTACCGCCCGCCGAAGGTGAGGGTCCACAATCGCGACAGCCGCAACTCATCCTGCATGAAGACATTGAAGTTGTTCTTCAGGATGTTGCGGTGGTCGGGATAGAAATCGTTGCCCTCATACCGCTCGGAACGCAGCCCCAGACCGAGGCTCGCCGAGTGCTTGCGCCAACGGATGTCGCGCTGCGCTTGCAGATGCCAGCGACTCGAGTCGATGTCGTAGGCGAGACCGGGTACGTCGGCAAAATCGCGGAAATGCTCGAGATAGCGGTGCCAACTGACCACGAACTTGTCGCTGACCCGCGCGCTGCGACTCGCCGTCGCCTGCCAATCGAGCCACTCCTCGGCACGGCGCCAGTTGTAAAGTTTTTGGACGACAAAATTCGCCCCGTCGTATTCCTGAAATACATGCCGACCTCCAACCTGCAAGCGATGTTCGATATTGCCGGCATTCCAGTGCAACTTGCCCCGGACCCAGTTCCAGTCGCGATCGGAGTGCGCGTCTTCGCCGGGTCGGTTCTGGTCGCGCACCAGCCCGGTTCCCTGCGTCGAGCCGTAATCCCCCGACACCAACCAGGAAGCCCGCCCCGACTTGCCGGCGAAGGTCAGGTTGTCGACCGTCGTGTCGTAACTCGACAGGCTGACAGTCAACTCGCCCCGGTGGCCCGTCTTGAGAACGTCTTCGGGGTTCCGGGTGAACAGGTGAACGACGCCCACCAACGCATTGCTGCCATACAAGGCCGAACCGGGACCGGAAATCACCTCGATGCGCTTGATGTTGTGCAGGGGCAGGGTCGCATCGGTCCAGACGCCGCCGTCACGCACGTCGTTGACCGGCACGCCGTCGACGATCCAGAGGATGCGTTCGTTGATCACCGAAGCCCCGACCATGCCGCGAAACGAACAGTTCGAGAACCCGGACAACCAGCCCTTGGTCTGGAACCCGGGAATCGTCCGCAACAAGTCGGCCAGGTTCTGCGCCGGCGAGCGACGAATCTCGTCCTCGGTGATCACATGGGTGGTGACCGGGGTCTCGTCGAGCGCCTGTTCCTGGCGACTCGCGGTCACGACCACCTGCTTGAGCAGATCGTCGAGCGACAGGTCGGCGAAATCTTTGAATGGCTCTGTGGCAATCGCCCCGACCGCCACCGAATTGGCCGCCAGCATCACTAACAGACAGACGACAAACCAACCATTATTCCCCGCCCTCAGGATTCCCATACCCCACCTCCGCTTCGAGGCTCCCCGTTCTTCGGGGTTCCTTGCTTGTTTTGGCAACTACCGGCGCTGTCCTGCTTCGATGGCGCCGCCTGCGTACTGTGCCGCCGCACCGGCAGCGTCCAGCAGGTCACGGCAATGCAGCGATGTATTTTAACTGCAAACGTAAACAAAGTCCACCCCGACGAGGATCCCGTCGGGGTGGTGCAACACCTCTGTCAGAGCAGTTTTGCCGGGGAGGTTACCCGTGCTTGTGACCGCAACACCCACCGTGGCCGTGCTCGTCGCACCCACCATCATCGTCATCGCCACATCCGCCACAACCGCCCTCGCCACACCCGTGGCTGCCGCACCGCTCACCCCAACCTTCGGTGCCCGGTTCGCCGGCGGTCCGAATCTCGACAACCTTGATCGAGAAGTGCAGCGTCTGCCCGGCCAACGGGTGGTTGAGATCGAGGGTCACCGACTTCTTGTCGATACTGGTCACCGTCGCTTGCGTGTGCTCACCGTTGCCCATCTGCAAGCCGACCGTCATGCCGACTTCGGGTTCGAACTCCGGATCACCCATTTGCGAACGATCGACGGTGAACACCCGCTCGTCGTCACGATCGCCATAGGCATCGGCCGGCGAAATCACGATCTCTTTGGTCTGGTCGACGGTCATCCCCATCACGCCGTCATCGAAACCCTTGATCAACTGGCCGCTGCCGACAGCAAACTTCAACGGCTCTCCGTCTTCACTCGAATCGAACACCTCGCCGTTGTCGAGTCGGCCGGTGTAATGGACGGCCACGAGGCTTCCCGAAGTCACGGTCTTCATCTGGTCAACTTCCTTCACTGAGTGTCACAAACAGCCCATCAAGGGCGCGTGCCGAAAAAGAAACGCAGAGGCAGGTCGAGCCGCTCGGCCCACGCCGCCTCGCTGTGATTCGCATCGGCAGCAATATGCACCATGAGATCGCGACCGTCGCGATAACCCAGGGAACGCAGCATTGCCGCCATTTTTTCCGAGGACTTCACAAACGAGTTTTCCAGTTCGCCGGCATCGAGATAGAAGCGCACGTTCTTGTGCGGCTGCGGGTCCCGGCGGACCACAGCAAACTGGCGCGACCGGCTCGGCCAGAACGCCGGCGACAGGCAACCCGCCATGCCGAAAACGTCGGGGTAGGCCCACGCCAACTGAAACGACACCAGGCCCCCCATCGATGACCCCATGACCCCGGTATTCTCGACATCGGGCCGGGTGCGGTAATGCCGATCGACAAAGGGCTTCACCCGACCGAGCAGGAACGAGGCATACGCTTGACCCAACGGTGTGAATAAATTGTATTCATCCATTCGGTCGGGGGAATTCGGCACGCCGACGACGATGAACTCTTGCACGCTCTTCGTCCGCCACAACCGCATGGCCGTCTCGTCGACCTTCCAGTCTTGGCCGCAAAACGACGTCGCCGGATCGAAAAGATTCTGCCCATCGTGCATGTATAACACCGGGTACCGCTTGTTGCCGCGAGCGTACGACGGCGGCAACCACACGAGCAGATCGCGATCGTGATGCAGACCCGGGCAGCGAAAGTTGGCATGCACCCGCAGGTCACCCAGTACCGGGTCGGGGTCGATCGGCAACTGGTCGAGCCAATCGGCCACCTTCACCGGAACCACGACATCGCGCCGCGCCACGAGCGTGCGGTTCCGCGGCGAGTATTCTTCGTCGGGTGGATCGTAGATCGCCTGGGTCTTCCACGAGCCGCGCGTTACCTTGAACTCGACCGTTGCACCCATCGGGGCCGTGAACCGATGGCGAAAATGGCGCGCATCGATGCGTTCCAGGCGCTTGCTGGCCGGCTGCCAGTCACCCAGGCCCGGCAGATTGCCGGCGACACAAAGCGGTGCGGCGTCGGGCCGAGGCTGCAGCAACTCGATCTGCAGTTCGATCGTTATCTGACGACGCGGGGAGGATGACACCGCATGACGACGCGGCTGTACACGAGCACGACCTGGCATGATTCGACCTCGACAGCACGGTTCAGACTTCCGGCAGCATGACCGCCCCGGCAACACGAAGCCATCAGGATACGCCAAAATCGCACGAATTTGAAGAGGCGTGTTCGCGCCGCCGAACGAAACCCGGCTAAGAGTATTGGACTTTTTTACAACTGTTGGCATATCTTAATGACACCCTTTATCAGCAACATCAGTCTTACTGCGGAGGACCTTCATGCACCGACCTGCTCCCCGTGTTCTGCTCACCGCGCAACTCGCCCTGCTCATGACGCTCCTGATTTTGTCGATGGGCCCAGCGTTCGCTGGCGAACCGAGTCCCGCCTCGGCGCCCACCGTGCTGCCACTCACACTCGACGACTGCATCCGCATCGCCCTCGAGCGCAATGCCCGGCGACCGGCTTCGGCCTACGCGGTCATGGCTGCTGAAGAGCAGCATCGTCAGGCACTCTCGGCCTGGATGCCCCGCCTCCTGGTCCGTTCGTCGGTGACCCAGATGGACGAGCCCCTCAATTTCATCTTCCCGCAGGACTCCCAGGCCGTCTCGCTGCCTTTGCCACCGGCGCTCGGCGGCCCGATCAACAACACCACGATCATCCCCGAGAAAGAGATCAAGGTTGCCGACAAACGCATGACCACGACCTCGGTCGGCCTTACCTATCCGCTCTACACCGGCGGGGTACGCGAAGCCATGGCCCGACAGGCCCGCCGCGGCATCGATGCGGCCCGAGAAGAGGCCCGGCGCAACGACCTCGAGCTGATCCGCGACGTAAAACGGTACTATTACGGTGCTGTCATCGCCCGCAATGTCCGCCAGATCACCGAAGACACCCTGGCGCAACTCGAGGCAACCCTCGATCTCACCGAGCGCATGTACAAGGGCGGCGCCGGCAAGGTCAAGAAGACCGACTATCTGCGCAACCTCGTCATGGTCGAGGGCGTGCGCGCCGCTCTGGGCGAAATGCGCGGCACCGAGGTGGTCGCGCGCGCGGCCGTCGTCAACACGCTGGGGCTCGACTGGCAGACCCCGATCGAACTGGTCGCCACCGAGGCGCCGATCATCCACTTCGACGGTGCGGCAACCCCGCTGGTCAACGCCTGCTATGAGTTCAACCCCGACTGGAAACGCCTGCACGCCGGCCTGGCGGCCGCCGAAGCCAAGATCCGCGAGGCACGCGGCGGCACCCTGCCGACCATTGCGCTCATGGGTTCGCTGAATTACGTCGACAACAGCTACGACAAAGGCATGGTCTCCCCGGCCAACAAGCGGTCCTGGGCGTTTGGCGCCGGCATGGAGTTCCCCATCTTCGACGGCAACCTCACCCCCCATCGTGTTCGCGAAGCGCGGGCCCGCTTGAAGAAACTGCAACAAGAAAAGATCTTGTTGCGCGAAGGCCTCGCCCTACGCGTTCAGCAACTGACCCAGGGCATCGTCGCCGCCCAGAGCCAGACCGAAGCGCTCGACAAGGCCTGCAATGCCGCTACCGAGAACCGCGAACTCAATGTGCGCGCTTATCAAGACGATCTCGTCGAGACAAAAGACGTTCTCGAAGCCCAGATGACCGAGGCGTTCATGAAGGTCGGCCGCGAAAAGGCGAAGTTCGACCACGTGGCCAACCGTGCCACCCTCGACGAGGTCATCGGCCGCGAAGTGACCCGGTTGCTCTCGGGTGACACCAGCGCTCCCGAACTGCCCAAACCGGTGACCAAGTAAATACAACATGTGTCACGTCCGCAGTCACCCGAGACACCGCACGCAGTGCGGTGTCTCGCGCGCCCTTCGGGCGCAGCGGGCGTGGGCCCCCGGCAAGGGGGGCACACGCCTGCTCCTGCTGCTGGCACTGGTTCTGGCGGTCTGGCCACTTCTCTTGCCCATGCCGCTCTTGGCCGAACCCGCTTCACCAACGGCCCGGCCGCTGCGCATGGGTTACACGGCCGCCGTCATCGACAGCGTCGACCTGCAAGACGCCAAGGTCGCCCTCAAAGCCTGGACCGACATCACCAGCAAGGAAGACGGTACCGATTTCGTATCCGACGCCAATATCTACAACGATCTGCAGGATCTCATCCGCAACCTGGTGGCCGGCGAACTCGACCTGATCGGGGTCGCCCCGCTCGAGTATCTCGAACACTGCGAAACACTACCGATTCTTCCCACCTATACCGGCGTGTTTGGCGGCCAGACCACGCACCCCGAACTGCTGCTCGTCCATAAAGACAGCGGTATCGAGAAACTGGCCGACCTCAAAGACCGGCCTTTGGTCATCGAGAACGCCGGCATCGGCGCACTGCCCATGGTCTGGCTCGAGGTCGAACTCGCCCGCGCCGGGCTGCCCCCGGCCGCACGTTTTTTGGGCAAGATCAAGACCACACAGAAAGGCAATCAATCGGTGCTGCCGGTTTTTTTCAAGCAGACGGCGGCGTGCGTGGTGCGCGAGAATGTTTACAACAACATGGTCGAACTCAACCCCCAACTCGGCCGCGATCTTAAAATCATTGCCAAGTCTGCACCATTCTGCAAATCCATTGTGTCTTTTCGCAAAGATTACAGCGAAGAGAACCGGAAGATCCTGGTCAAGAATGCCATCAAGTTGCACAAATCGATCAAGGGCAAACAGATTCTCACCTTGTTTCGCACCGAACAGATCGTGGTTTTCGATGCAAACGACCTTTCGTCTTGCCGCGCTCTTTTCACAGAGTATCAGGCGATCAAGAAACGGCCGGTGAAATGATCTGGCAACCCCGATGACGCAAACCACCAACCCCGTCGAGTCCAGCGCCCCCACGGCGACCACACGCCGCCGGGGCATTCTGTTCAAGACGGTCACCTTTGCGTGGTTGGTCATCATCGTCGCGCTCAGCCTGTTCATGGCCGCCATGATTCCGTTGTTGCGCCAGACGCTCGAAAAGAGTCTGCGCTCCCATGGCGAGGTTCTTTGCAGCTCGATCGCCCAGGTCACGGTTGCCGCCATCGTTGCCGACGACTACAGCGCCGCGGTCGAGCACTGCACGAAAATCCTCGCCGACCGCAGCACCGTCCGCTTCATCGTCATCACCCGCAAAGACGGCTTCTCGTTGATCCACACCCCCGGCACCTGGCGGCAGGACACCCTCGACGCCACCTGGCACGGAGGCGAGGGCGAGGCGGTGGCCGATGGGGTCATCGAACTGTCCAAGCTCACCAACGAACAGCTCTTCCACTACCGCACCCCGCTGAATTACACCGGCATCAACTGGGGTTCGCTTCATGTCGGTCTGTCGATCGACGCCTACCATGCCGATCTGGCCCGCATCTACCGCTGGACCGGCCTCGTCGGCATTTTCTGCATGTGCGCCGGCCTGCTCGTGGCACTGGTCTTCGGCAGTCGCCTCAGCCGCCCCATTCTGCTGCTCGAAGCCGCCACCCATCGCATCGAGTCGGGCGACCTCTCGGCGCGCGCCGTCATCCGCACCGGCGACGAAGTCGAGTTCCTCGCCGAGTCGTTCAACAGCATGACCGAGGCCCTGGCGCGCAGTCGCGCCGAACTGATCGCCACGCGCGACTATGCCGAGAACGTCATCCGCACGCTGACCGACTGTCTGCTGGTGTTGTCACCGACAGGTGTCATACAACGTATTAACGATGCCACCCGCACCGTTCTTGGTTACAAAGACGAGGAACTGCTCGGCTGTCATTTCGGCATTCTTTTCCCGCCCCATGACACCTCGTTCTCGGAGGGCGCCTGGCGACAACTCAGCGAGAAACGCGTCTTGCACAATTTCGAGACCGTGCTGCGGGCACGCGACGGTCGCGACATCCCGGTGCTGTTCTCCGGTGCGGCGATGGTCGACAGCGGTGGGCGCCTCGATGGCATCGTCGGCATCGCCAAAGACATCTCCGACCGCCGCCGGGCCGAAGACGAATTGAAAGCCGCCAAGGAAGCCGCCGAGATGGCGAACGTCGCCAAGAGTCAGTTCCTCGCCAACATGAGCCACGAGATCCGCACGCCCCTCAACGGCATCCTCGGCACCGTCGGTTTCCTGCTCGAAGAGACGACCTCGCCGACTCAGAAAGCCGACCTCGAGACCATTCAACTGTGCGGTGATACGCTGCTTTCGATGATCAACGATCTGCTCGATTTCGCCAAGATCGAGGCCAGCCGCCTCGAACTCGAGATTCTCGATTTCGACCTGCGGGTTACGCTCGACGAGGTCCGCGACATCCTTTACCACACCGCCCGCACCAAGAGACTCGAGTGGTTCTGGCTGATTCAACCGGAAGTGCCCGTTTTGTTGCGCGGCGACCCGGGCCGGATCCGCCAGATCGTGACCAATCTCGTCGCCAATGCCATCAAGTTCACGCCGCAAGGGGTTATTGTCGTCACGTCCAGTCTCGTCGACCAAGACGATGAGTGGGTGCGCATCCGCATCGTGGTTGCCGACTCGGGCATCGGCATCCAACCCGAACAGGTCACCCGGTTGTTTGCCCCGTTCACCCAGGCCGACGCTTCGTTCACCCGTCGTTTCGGCGGCACCGGCCTCGGACTGGCCATCTGCAAACGTCTTGTCGAGATGATGGGCGGCGAAATCGGCGTGACCAGTGAGCCCGGCAAAGGTTCGCAGTTCTGGTTCACCCTCTCGTTGCGACCCCAACGCGTCGCGCTGCCGGCACCCGACCAGGTGCATGCGACCTTGCGCGGACTGCGGGTGCTCGTGGTCGATGCCGACAACGGCTCGCGCAAGGCCACGCTCGATCGCCTCGGCGAACTCGCCTGTCGAACTGCCGAAGCCCGCGGTCCGCAGAGCGCCCTCGACCATCTCAACGATGCCGCCGCCGGCAAAGATCCGTTTCGGGTGGTGCTCATCGACGTGGCTCAGCATGAGGCGGAGGGACTCGAATTCGGCAAGGCCGTGCAATCCGCAGCAAACCTCCAGCGCCCCATTCTGATTCTCACGACCACCTCGGGATTGCACGGCAATACAACGTGGTACGATCAGGCGGGGTTTGCCGCTTTCCTGCTCAAACCGGTGCAAGCCTCCGAACTGGCCAATACACTGGGCATGTTGTTGTCGAGCGCATCGGAGCGGGGCAGCGATCAGACCCCCGACGCAAGTGCCGGTGGCACCGCAACCGCCAAGGCCCGCATCCTCGTGGCCGAAGACAACGCCCCCAATCGCACGGTGTTGCTGCGCCTGCTCAACCGCCTCGGCTACGGCGTCGATGCCGCCGCCGACGGCAAAGAGACCATTGCCGCCCTGACCCGCCATCCGTACGATCTGGTTCTCATGGACATCCAGATGCCCGGCATGGATGGACTCGCCGCCACCCAGATCATCCGCGACCGCAATTCACCGGTGTGCAACCACGACGTCCCGATCATCGCCGTGACGGCCCACGCCCTCAAGGGCGACCGCGAACGCTACCTGGCGGCCGGTATGGACGATTTCATCGCCAAGCCGATCAACCGCGAACAACTGATCGACCTGCTCAACAAGTGGTTGCTGCGCAAACGTTCGGCATAGCTTTTCCGCATGGCGTTTGCCGTCGCCAGCGTTTCCTGGCACCATGGTGTCCGTACTTTTCTCCGCAACGCTGCTCCAAGTAATCCGACGAGGCAACATGAACCGCGACGATGTGCTCTCCCTCCTCCGCGTCACGACCGGAACCCTGTCGACTCCGCGCTGGCAGGAACTGACTGACGAGCCACCTGGCGCAGAACTGATCCAGGAACTGTTGACGCACTATCGCGAAGAACTGGCGGCCGATCGGCCAACGCCCCTGGTCATCTGGCTTCCCGGCTGGCTGCTGCGCAGCGCGGCCACCGACCCCGCAACCCACACCGCACTGCTCACCGGGTTGCGCCGGCCCGATGCCGAGCGCGCCCAGGCCGCAGCCGCGGTCGCTCTGGGTCGATGCGGCGCCCTGGCCACGCAACAGGTTCAGCAACTGCTGGCCGGCGAACCCGACGGCGACCTCAAGGCGATGTACTACGTTGTATTGCTTCGCGCCCTGACCCACGCCGGCCCTGGCAGCGAACAGGCCAACGAACTCGCCGTTTGGGCCGTCGACCGTCTCCACCGCGAAATCGACATCGCCGCCACCCTCGGTCCGGCCATGGCCGACGGCCTCGGCCCCTTGTGGCTGCTGGCCCTCGCCCGCGCCCCCACGGCCGCGACGCTGTTCCTGGCTGCCCAGAAGAGCGAATTGGCGTTGCCCCGCGCCGATCTCGCCGCCCTCCAGGCCTTTCTCGATCGGCGCACCCTGCCGATCGGCTTCGGATCGTGGCTCGATGAAGCCAACGCCATCATGATCGACACCTGGGACCCCACACCACGGCCATCCCCCATGCCACGCCCACGTGCCACCGGCGTTCCCCACGTGGCCGCAAGCCAACCGGGCCGCAACGATCCCTGCCCCTGCGGCAGCGGCAAGAAATACAAGAAGTGCTGCGGCGCTTGCTGCGACCGGGCATGAGAACATACATCGTCAATACGAGCCTCATTCCACCGGTCAGCCCCTGCCAACGCCGATGATGAACTGATCGCAGCCTGCCGACAGCCGACCGGGGGGTCTCTTGCATCATCGACGCCATTCCATTAGACTGGCGCAATTCCCTCCGGCGCTTGCCGGAAAGAGACGTTCAGGAGGCAGTTCGCATGCATCCGTACCGCACCCACACCTGCAATGCCCTCGGTCTGGCCGAAGTCGGCCATGAGGTTCGCCTCTCCGGCTGGATTCACCGCAAACGCGACCTCGGTGGGGTGCTGTTCATCGATCTGCGCGACCACTACGGCGTCACCCAGATCGTCATCGATCCGAACTCGCCGGCCGCCAAGATTCTCGATGGCGCCCGCATCGAGTCGACCGTCACCGTCACCGGCACCGTCAAGAGGCGTGAACCGGGCACCGTCAATCCCAAGCTCGCCACCGGCGAGATCGAAATCGGCGTCACCGACGCAGTCATCCAGGGACCGGCCGACGTCCTGCCGTTCCCGATCGCCGACGAGACCACGATGCCCGAGGTCAACCGCCTGACCTACCGGTTCCTCGATCTGCGCCGCGCCAAGCTGCACAAGAACATCATCCTGCGCTCGGCCGTCGCCGCCAGCGTGCGCCGCCGCATGTGGGAGATGGGCTTCATGGAAATGAACACGCCCATTCTCACCAGCAGTTCTCCCGAAGGGGCCCGCGACTACCTCGTGCCCAGTCGCATCCACCCCGGCAAGTTCTATGCGTTGCCGCAGGCGCCGCAGCAATTCAAACAATTGTTGATGGTGTCCGGTTTCGATCGTTATTTCCAGATCGCCCCCTGTTTCCGCGATGAAGACGCCCGTGCCGACCGCAGCCCCGGCGAGTTCTACCAGATCGACGTCGAGATGGCCTACGCCACGCAGGAAGACGTCTTCGCGGCCATGGAAAAGCTCATGACCGGCCTCTTTGCCGAGTTCTCCACCAAGACGATCACGCCGGCGCCGTTCCCCCGCATCACCTTCGAAGAGGCCATGCGCAAATACGGTTGTGACAAACCCGACCTGCGCTTCGACCTGCCGATCGAAGACATCAGCGATCTCGTCAAAGGGTGCGGCTTCGCCGTGTTTGCCGACTGCGTCGCCAAGGGTGGGGTGGTGCGCCTCATCAAGGTGCCCGGTATCGCCGCGCAGTCGCGCAAGTGGTTTACCGATCTCGAAGAATACGCCAAAGGCCTGGGCGCCAAGGGCCTCGCCACCTTGATCTTCCCGGCCGAGGGCGGCGTGAAGGGCAGCCTGGTCAAGCCGCTCGACGAGGCCACCCGCAACGCCATCGCCGCCCGGGTGGGCAGCGAACCCGGTTGCGCCTGGTTGCTGATGGCCGACGAGGCCAAGGTCGTCGCCAACGTCATGGGCAAGGTCCGGCTCAAGCTCGCCGACCTGCTCAACCTGCGCGACATGAACGTCTTCAAGTTCTGCTGGATCGTCGATTTCCCGATGTTCGAACTCGACCCCGAGACCAATCAGGTCACGTTCTCGCACAACCCATTCTCGATGCCGCAAGGGGGCCTCGATGCCCTCGAGAAGAACGATCCGTTGACGATCAAGGCCTACCAGTACGACATCGTCTGCAACGGCATCGAACTGAGTTCCGGCGCGATCCGCAACCACCGCCCCGACATCATGTACAAGGCGTTTGCCATCGCCGGCTACCCGCCCGAAGAGGTCGACCGCCGGTTCGGGGGGATGATCCGCGCGTTCCGCTTCGGTGCACCGCCGCATGGTGGCATCGCGCCCGGTCTCGACCGCATCGTCATGTTGCTCGCCGACGAACCGAATATCCGCGAGGTCATCGCCTTTCCGATGAACCAGATGGCGCAAGACCTGCTCATGGGTGCCCCGTGCGAGGTCATGCCCAAGCAGATCGAAGAACTCCACATCAAGGTGGTACCGCCACCACAGAAGTAGTTCAACATACATTGTATGTTTTCGCCATTCGGTTGATCGGCACACGCTTGTTCGCGACTTGCCCCGGTCACGGCAATTGCGTATCCTGCTTCCGGGAATCAGCGCATGTGATCAACCAACACCGCAGCAAGGAGTCTCGCTAACATGGC
Organism: uncultured bacterium; assembly: GCA_964483805.1. Lineage (GTDB taxonomy): Bacteria > Muiribacteriota > Ozemobacteria > Ozemobacterales > Ozemobacteraceae > CAZADH01. The sequence continues at coordinate 14,396 of CAZADH010000001.1, read as the reverse complement.
ACTCGAACTGAATGAAAAGAACTTTGACCAGGAAGTCCTGAACTTTGCCGGCCCGGTCCTCGTCGACTTCTGGGCCCCGTGGTGCGGCCCCTGCAAAGCCATCGGCCCCATCATCGATGCAATCTCCCGCGACTACGCCGGCAAGGTCAAGGTCGCCAAGATCAACGTCGATGACAGCCAGGCACTCGCCGGTAAATACGGCGTAATGTCGATTCCGACCCTGGCCTTCTTCGTCGCCGGCAAGGTCGTGCACACCCACGTGGGTGCCACCAGCCAGGCCGATCTTGCCAAGCTGATCGAGAAACACCTGCTCGGCGGCAAGTAAACCCCCAGGCCTGTCCTGAGCCCGGCCGAGACGGCACGGGCCTTGGTAGCGCAAGCCGGCCCACGCCAGAGCGTGGGCCGGCTTGCGTTGTCTACACTGCTTCAGCGATGGATCAATCGATACATTTCGCCGTCGACAGCAACGACACACAAAAAGGCAGGTTCATGAACCATCAGGGCTTTTGCGATCGCCCGCCACGGCGTCTGGCGTCACCTGCCGGTTATTCATCACTACCGTGGACTCGCCCCACCAGCGACGGTGTATCGCCAGTAGGGCCCGCGTCACCGCGAAGGCCACCAGGATACCGATACCGGCACCGACCACGACATCGAGCGGGTAATGGACGCCGACGTAGACCCGCGACCAGGCGATCACCACCGCCAGCACAGTCAACGCTACGGTCGGTACCGTGCCGCTGCCCATGAACGCAAGCGTCGCGGCCGCCGCCCCCGTGTTCGCGGCATGGTTGCTCGGGAACGACGGACTGCCGCTGCGTCCAACACGTAATATCACCTTGTCGGGCATGGCGATACACGGTCGTTGCCGGCCACACATCGGCTTGAGCACCCGCGAACCGAGCAGGTCGGTCAGGCCGATGGTCACCAGCAATGCCAGCGCCAGTTGCCGATGCCCGGGCCGACGTGACACCAGGAGGCCGATCCAGCCGGCGGCGATGAAAGGCGCCCAGGTCCACTCCTGGGTGATGAACGGCATGAACCAGTCGAGAAAATCACCGGTCGCCCGCCCGTTCAGCCAGAAGAACAGGGTATGATCCAGCGTCCGCAGCCACTCCGGCAACATCAGCGCGCCTCTCCCTCGATCCCGCTGCTACTCGCCACCATAGCGGTTGGCATGCGCGAGATCGAGATTGTTGAACTGGGCAAACGATTTGTTGAACTGCAACATGCAACTGCCGGTCGGCCCGTTGCGCTGCTTGGCGATGATCACTTCGGCGATGCCCTGGCTGTCTTCTTTCTTCGGGTTGTAGTATTCATCGCGATACAGGAACATGACCACGTCGGCGTCCTGCTCGATCGCGCCCGATTCGCGCAAATCCGAGAGCATGGGCCGTTTGTCGCCGCGAGACTCGCAGGCCCGCGACAACTGCGACAGCGCGATCACCGGCACTTGCAGCTCACGCGCCAGGCTCTTGAGCGACCGCGAGATCGACGAGATCTCTTGCTCGCGGCTCGCCTGCGCACCACCGCCGGCGCCGGGCGAGGTGATCAACTGCAGGTAATCGATGACAATCAGGCCGATATTCTCTTGCGCTTTGGCACGACGCGCTTTGGCGCGCAACTCGAGAATCGCCGCCCCGGGGGTGTCGTCGATGAAGATCGGCGAGGCACTCAGGGCCCCGGCCGCCAGTGTCAATTTCGGCCAGTCATCATCGGCGAGAAACCCGCTGCGCATCTTCTGGCCGTCGATATGCGCTGTCGAACACAGCAGACGCGTCACCAACTGGCTCGCCGACATTTCGAGCGAAAACACCATGGCCGGAATCTTCGCTTCGAGGGCCGCATGCTGGGCGATGTTCAGACAGAACGCGGTTTTTCCCATCGAGGGCCGCGCGGCAACGATAATCAGATCCGATTTCTGGAACCCGGACGTGTACTCATCGACCGCCTGAAACCCCGACGGCACGCCGGTGACCCGCTCTTTGTTGTCGTACCGTTCCTGGATCTGCCGAAACGTTTCGTCGATGAGCGACTTGACCGGCTGATACGGTCTGGTAATGCGGGTTTTGTTGAGGTCGAAAATGCGATTCTCGGAACGATCGAGCAACTCGTTGACCACGACCTCGGGCTCGAACGCCGACCCCGCCAGTTCGTGACTGAGCTTGATCAGCGCCCGCAACACCGCCTTGTCTTTGATGATCTTGGCGTAGAACTCGCAGTGAGCCGCCGACGGCACACAGTTGACGATCTGCGCCAGGTAACTGGCGCCACCCGCCTCGGCCAGTTTGCCCTGCGACCGCAACTGTTCGACCAGGGTCACCGCGTCACACGGGCTCTGCTTCTGGAACAACTCGAGCATGGCCGCATAAATGAGACGATGGCTGACGAGGTAGAAGTCCTCGGCGGTGACGTGTTCGGTGGCGGTCGAGATCGCATCGGGCGAGATCATCATCGAGCCGAGCAGGCTTTGCTCGGCCTCGAGGTTGTGCGGCGGCACCCTGGCCAGCAACTCGTTTTCGTTCATCGCCTATCCTCACAATGTAAATACATCACCAGCCACGAACTGCATCCGGTTCTGCCCACAATCGTCACCTCGCCACGTCAATGGCATCAGTCTACAACTCCAGACCGACAAACGGTGACGGTGCCATCCGCCGCCATAAAACGGCGCAACGAAAACCGTGCCCGACCGACAACGACACACCCCGCCGAGCCCGTAGAAACGAACCCGACGGGGTGTGCAGCGGACGCCTTGCCCCGAGCCGACACCGGCTCAGTTCGCGGCAGCGGCCTCGGCTTCGGGCTCGACGATCAACTTGAACGTCGCCTTGACTTCATGGTGCAGCTTCACGGTCACATCGTGCTTGCCCAGTTCTTTGATGTGATCGGCCATGATGTTGCGCTTGTCGATCTCGAGGCTGACTTCGCGCGACAGCATGTCGGCCAGTTCCTGCGTGGTCACGGAACCGAACAGCTTGCCGTTCTCGCCGGCCTTCTTCGCAATCTTCAACGTCAGGGTATCGATCTTCTTGCCCAGTTTGGTGGCTGCTTCGCGCTCGACCACTTCACGGCGCTCCCATGACTGCTTCTGCAGTTCGATCTGCTTGAGCGAGCCTTTGGTCACGATAATCGCAAGATTGCGCGGAAACAGGAAATTCTTGGCGTAGCCCTCGGCCACGTTTTTGGTCTGGCCTTTTTTGCCCAGACCGGCCACATCTTGCATCAGAACCACTTGCATTGCTTTATCCTCCTGGCCGTATTGGCGGATTACCAGTCGTCGAAAAACGACGTCTCTGCTTTGGCATCGGCCTCACCGGCCGGCTTGCGCGGGGCGCGAAACTCGGCCCAGACATCGATGATGCCGAGCCAGATCACCACCTGCGCCAGCATCAACGCAAGAAACGTGATGCCCAGCCGACCACCGGGACCGATGGCGTATTTGTGAAAGAAGAACGCAATCAACGAGAAACCGGCAATGAGATACAGCATCTGGCTCATGGCCAGGCAGTTCGCCCCGATCCGGCGGGCCATCGCCCCGGCACCGTAGACATTGAGATAGTCGGCACCGTAGAAAAGCGCCCAACCGATCAGGAACATCCAGACCAACCGCCAGTCGAACTGCCAGTCGCGGAACAGCGGCAAAGGCGGCACCGTCACCTGCAGCCGTGCAGCGATGCCTTGGCCGAGCATGTAGGTGATGCCCAGCGAAAACAGATGCCACACGAAGATGAACGTCACCGGGATGAGCAGGCTCAGCATCTCGCGCGTCTGCGTCATGCGCTCGCGCGCGACCTGCAGGCCGTTTTCATCGACCTGACCGCGCATGTTTCCCAAAAACTGGGCGGCCATTGTGTCCCACATGGTCTCGATCTGGTCGGCACTGCGCCACAGGGCAACACCGGACGGACCGGCCAGCGGTGCGAGCCACCACATGGCGGTGCTCAGCACCGTGCCGATGACCAGCGCCCCGGCCAACGCCGCCATCGGCGTCAGCCCTTGCCGCAAGGCCACAACGACCACGGCCGTGGGCACGAGCAACAGCGCAAACACCAGCGCCGAGGTCATCGGCCCCAACAGCCCCAGCGCCGCGCCCAGCAGCACCAGACCGTAGAAGGCAAACCAACCGACTCCCCAGGTGATGCCGATCAACAGGGCCGGCAGACCGGCCACCGCCAGGGTCAACAACCCGGCGACCGGAAACACCCCGGCCAGCATGACGCCGGCCAGCGACATCCCGGCGCCCAAACCTGCACCGAGCGTCTTTCGCGGAGAACTGGTTTCGATCATTGCCGATCAACACGTGACGGTGCGACCCTTACGGGCCGCACCGGTCGCGGTTTACTCGCCGGTATACGGCAGCATCGCGATGTTGCGCGCGCGCTTGATCGCGTTGGTCAACAGGCGCTGATGCCAGGCACAGGTGCCGGTCGAGCGGCGGGCGATGATCTTGCCGCGCTCGCTGATGAAACGGCGAATGCGCACCGTGTCTTTGTAATCGATGTGGGCAACCTTATCTTTGCAGAACTGGCATACTTTGCGGCGCCGACGGCGCTTGGGATCGATTTCGGGAGCTGACATGGTTGTATATCTCCTGTAAATATTGTCGTCGCATCGGTGCGACGCAACTCAGGACAGCCGTACGACGGCTGCCACGTGAAGGTGATCAGAATGGGACGTCGTCGAAGCCACCGTCGCCGGCCGGCGCCGCACCGGGCCCCTCGGGACCCGCGAACTCGCCGCCCTCGCCCGGAGCGCCACCCGGCGCCGCAGCGCGCGGAGCGCCACCACCGGGACCGCCCAAAAACTGCACCATCTCGGCGACGATTTCGGTGGCTTTGCGCTTCTGGCCATCCTGCGTCTCGTAGTCGCGGATGTCGATGCGCCCTTCGATGAACACCGAGCGCCCCTTCGAGAGGAACTTGCTACAGTTCTCTCCCTGTTTGCCCCAGACGACGATGTTGAAGAACGTGGTCTGCTCTTGCATCTGGCCGTCGCCGCCCTTGAACTTACGCGACACCGCCAGACCAAATTTGCAGACCGCCGTCCCTTGCGGGGTGTACTTCAACTCGGGGTCCCGGGTGAGGTTGCCGATCAGGAAACACTTGTTCAGGCTGGCCAACGTTGTTGCCTCGCCAGTTTCTTACTGGGTGCGCTTCGTCGTGATGAAGCGCAGAACGTCCTGGTTGATCAGGTAGAAACGCTCGAGCTCTTTGAGAACATCGTGGGAGCCCTTGAACTCGACCAGGGTGTAATGGCCCTCGTTCAGTTTCTCGACCTCAAACGCCAGGCGGCGCTTGCCCCAATGGTCAACCTTCTCGACCTGGCCGCCGTAGCGACCGATCGCACCTTCGAGCTTGCCCATGAGGGCTTTCAGCTCGTCCTCGGTAATCTCGGGACGCGTAAAGAAAAGGGTTTCGTACGGTTGCAGCATTGATTTCCTCCTCCCTTTGGATTGTTAGCCTCGGCTTGCTGCTGACAGAACCGAAGCAGGGATTTGGCTATCCTAGCACAACTGCGCGGAAATCTCAAGCACCTCGACCAACCCCGGGGTACCCTCGGCTCTCCCGCACAATCGCTCGTCCAGCACGCGGGTTTTCGCCGCCCAGACTGTCTCGCCCCACCCATGTTCCCGGAACATCGGGGTTCCGTACCTCGCACGGCCCTCACATCCCCGCACTCTGCGCCAACTCGTGACAGGGTACTGGTTTTTCGGCGCCATTTGTTCTACCATGGGCGCCGTTCGCCAATCGACCCCGCGGGAGGCCCACCATGGCACTTGATGAAATCGAAGTCCAAGGCAGTTCGCTGTCGCTGCAATGTTTCCACTGGCGCCCCGATCCGCCCAAAGAGCTGTTGCGCAAGATCAGCGAGCAAGGCACCTCCTTCGTTCTCGCCAACGAGACCCCCGGTTTCTACGATCTCGATGCCGACACCCGGGTCATCAAAGGTTGCTATGCGCTGGTGTCCACGTTCGAGGTCGAACACCTCGCCGAGGAATTCACCACCAAGAGCCTGCTCAAACGTATCGAATCGTGCGATTTTCTCGGCTTCGGCGAGTATCTGTTCGTCTGGGGCAAACGCGGGCCGATCAAGAGCCTGACCCAGACCATGTCCGGCCTGACGGCCAGTGCCGTGACCCCGCTCTCCTTCGACATGCGTGAGCTCGCCCAGTTCCAGGAACGCCTGACGACCTGTAAAGCCATTGTATTGACAAACCCGAAGACCAAGGAACTGCGGCGGTGTCGCCTCGCCGGCATCATCGAGCACTACACCGACTACAACGTCATCGACCCGCTCAATCACAGCATCGACTCGGTCAGCGGTCTCATCGACAGCCCGCTCGGCCCGATGACGGTCACCGTCGGCCACGGCGGCAATGTGCGGTTCAACGTCAAGAAGGGCTTCATCATGACCGTCGACTGCATCATGTGGTTGCTCGCGCTCATCCGTGAAGCCGACAACCCAGGCCGCGGTGCCACCCCCGGCGGTCACGACAAGCACGTGAAACCCGACAAGACCGGTCATGGCGACAAGGGCCATGACAAAGGCCACGGCAAGGCCAAGGGCGCCGACGAGGAGCCACCCTGGTAAACGCATCCCGCGGCGTATTCACGGCACGACGATCATCGCCGCGGCATCGAGGTCTAGTTCGTAGATGCCGCGCGCCGCGCGCACAGGTCTGGCTGCCGATACCGCACGAATATTGGTCAGATGCCACGCCAGGTAGCCCTCGGCAAAGCGGGTGGCGCAGGCGGCAGCGAACAGGTCAGGCGTCCATGGAGTCACCGCTACGACATCGACCAGAGCCACCACCCTGCCATCCGGGTCCTCGGCACCATCGACAGATAAATACACAGTATTTTCAATGATGAGAAGATCGGTCAGAGGCACGGTCGGCGGCCGCCACCGTCTGACCTCAACCGTTTTTTCACGCCGTGCGATCGCCTGACCTCCCGGGCGAACGATCGAGAGTGCGCGAAAGACGGTCATCGTTGGCAACCGTCTACCGTCACTCCTTGCCGGTCAGCTCGGCCAACAGGTGGGCCAGATTGGTCTGCAACTTCGGGAAATACAATTGGTTCGTCTTCTTGCAACCCATCTCGGTGTACCACGTTTCCCGTGGCGACATGAGCAACGTGATGTCGACCTCGAGGCCCTTCAGCCTGGCGTCGAGTTTCTTGCCGATCTCGGCGGTCCACTCCGACTCGAGCTTGCTCAGTGGCGCGCGCACGATCTCGTCGCCGGTCAACTTCAGGTCGGGGGCCTGAAAGCGCACCTTGATGCTGTTGTTGCCGTTGACCCCCAACCACACGGCCCGCACCACCTTGACCTTGAGCACGATCGGCCCGGTCGCCATCTCGGCATCGCTGATCGGCACCGGTTTGGCGGCCGCGTCCTGCTGCGCGAGCCACTCGGCCCAGGTGGAACCCAGGTCGGTGAAATAGATGTCGTTGAGCGCCAGACGGCCACCCTTCTTCAACTCGGCGCCGTCGCGAGTGCGTAATATGATGTATTCACACGGCTGCCCGACCAGCGCCTGCACTGCCTGCTCCGACCACCACGCCTTGCCGGCCGGGACCGGCGCGAGGAACTCGGCTTTCACCTGCTCGATCTCGCCACCCTTGATGACGCCGTCGGCCTGCAGATTCCCCATGCGCCCCGAGGCCCAGCGCAAGCCATCGATTTTCAGAGGCGAGCTCTTGTACGGCTTGTTCTTCAGCGCCGCCACCCGCGCCTCGATCTCGGCCTTCATCCGCCGCACCGACGGCGGAACGACCCGCGCCGGCACACTGTCGAACGACGTCGCCACCGCCCCGCCACCCATCGCCGCCGCTGCGGCCGCAGCCATCGTTGCCGAGGCGGTGCCCGCCGACGCCGATCCCGAACCGGACCCCGATCCCGACCCCGTGGCCGCCCCGGTCACGTTCTCGCCATCCTCGACCCCGTTCTGGATCTTGCGCAGATAGACATCGTCGTCGAAGGCCGAACTCTTGCTCACCGTAAAGCTGCACCCCATCTGCCGCAACAACCCTACAAAAGTCATCTTCAGGTCTTGCAGGTAGACGTCGGTGGCGAACAACATCCCGTTCTTCTTGAGCGGTTGCCGCAGATCGTTGGCATACAAATGAAATACAGCCTTCTGCTGCTTGATCGCCCCGCGCAACTGCTCGCGCATCGACCGTCGATCGATCGGCGCCGTGAAGTCCAGTTTCGGCAGCACCACCGTCACCGACTTGCCATCGATGTCGGCCGCCACCAGTTCGACCCCCTGCAAGCCGCGCCACATCCCGGACACCTGGGTCGATCCGGCTTCGCCGGCGGCGACGCCCCAAAGCATCAAGACGAGACCGATCATTACCTGAGCGGCAGTCGTGGGTGGGCGGTTCCAGTTCGCTGTTGCCATACGCGAATCCTCCAAAGCACTTGGTTGGGATGGGATCAGTCTACCAAATCGTCCAGCCGGACGCAGCGGTGTGCGCACATCGATCCGTGCCCCGGGTCATCCGTCTCACCCCCCCCAACAAAGCCGCACCAAATCACACTTTCTCCCACTGGCAATGCCGGCGTGATTGTGGTAGCATTCACCGTTTACGAGCAGGTATTGATATGATTTTTCAACTGATTCGCTTCCTCATGGTCATCACCGGCACCGTTCTGGGTGTGTCGGTGGGCTATGGCATCATCAACGAGTACCCGACCTTCATCACCACCGACAACCCCGAGATGAAACTCGCGGCTTTGCTCGGTTGTGTCGGTTACCTGCTCTGCTCGATGGCCGGTCGCGAACTGCAGTTGTGGCTCGAGTCACGCCTCGAATCGATCAACAGCCAGGAGCTTCTCTGGAGTTCGGTCGGGTTCTTCACCGGCCTCGTTGGTGCCAACCTGCTCTTCTTCAGTCTTTACTTTGTATTGTTCAAGGGCATGGCCGAGATCAGCTTTGACAACCGGTACTACGAACAGCTCAAACCGTTGCTCTACCTCATGATTCCCCTGTTCATCAACACCCTCTTCGGTTACATCGGGTCGCGGGTGGTCTGGAAATACCGCCAGGCGCAACTGCCTCCCCGCGACGAGTCCGAACGGGTCGTTCACGGCAAACTCCTCGACACCAGCGCCATCATCGACGGTCGGGTCGGCGAACTGTTCAACCTCGGCTTTCTCGAAGGTCGCATCATTGTACCCAAATTCGTCGTGTCCGAACTGCAGTTCGTCGCCGACTCCGCCGACATGGACAAACGCGCCAAAGGTCGCAGGGGTCTCGATCTGCTCAACGAACTGACCCGCAAATTTCCCGACCTGATTGCGCTCTCGAACCATGACCCCAAAGAAGTGCAGGATGTCGACGGCAAACTGATCGAAGTGGCCCGCAACACCGGCATGGCCTTGATCACCATCGACTACAACCTCAAGCGTGTGGCTGAACTCCAGAAGGTCAAGGTGCTCAATCTCAACGATCTCATCAATGCGCTCAAGCCGGTCGCCCTGACCGGCGAACTCCTGACCGTGAAGATCATCAAACCCGGCAAGGAACCCGGTCAAGGTGTCGGTTACCTCGAAGACGGCACCATGATCGTCGTCGAAGACGGCGGCGATGCCGTTGGCAGACAGGTCGAGACCACGGTCAGCAACATTCTGCAAACATCGGCCGGGCGGATCATCTTCACCCGGCAGAATCGAAAGACTTCCACCAGACAGGGAGGATAATCATGGTCCTGCGCGTCAAGGACATCATGTCGCCAAATCCGATCACCGTCGAGCGTGATCATACGCTCTTCCACGTCAAAGAACTGATGATTCTGTATCAACCCGACTGCTTCGTCGTTCTCGACGCCGGCAAGAAACTCGTTGGCGTCATCACACAGAACGACCTGGCCGCCGAGTTCGACCCCGACGTGCGCGTCGAGAAGGTCATGCGGCGCGACCCCCCGAAGATCAATGCCAACGAGTCGATTCAAGAGGCCGCACGTATCCTCAGTTCGAGCGAGGCCGAGGCGCTGCCCGTCGTCGACAACCAGGGCAACCTCGTCGGCGTCGTGACTTACAAAGACATCGTCAAAGACATGGTCGTCGATCACACCGGCAGCAAGCTCAGCCCCGAATCCGCCGTCATCTACCTGGCCATGACCAAAGACCCCGAACAAGAAGAATACTGGCTGCAGAAGGTCATCAACGCCGGTTACCGTGCCGCCATCACCCAGGTCGGCGCCACCGCCGAGAAACTGCCGATCAAACTGCGCGAGGCCACCATCGTGGCGGCCATCGCCCGGTCGGTCATTCGTGAAGACCCGCGCGAGAAGTTCGCCGTCAGCAACGCGGTGCGCGACATCTTCAGCCAGTTGTCGATCATCAACCCCGGGCTCGGCGGCGGTTTCAAGGTCGCCATCGTCCGAGGCGAGGGCCGCGTCGCCGTCGCCGCCTTCGGTCGCTGCGGCCACGCACTCGCCAATGGCACCGAGCAGATCGTGATGGGCTCCAATATCATCTGAGTCCGTCACCCCCATCGAAACACCGTAATATTACCTGTTGAAACCACCGAGCCGCCCTCGCGGGCGGCTCGGTGGTTTTGCACGTGGTCAGCTTCGGCTTGGGGCAATTACGGGGTTCCGCTCTCGCGGGTCAACCGAAACTGTCGCCGGGTCGAACCCTCACCGACAAAGGTCGGCAACGACAACTCCTGATAACCGGCCCGGGCAATCCCTATGCGCACGTTCCCCGATTTGATGCGAGGGATGACGAACGAACCTTCGAGATCCGTCATCAGCACCGCACCGCCGTTGATCTGCACCCTCGCCTGTGGCAGCACCTCACCGGTCACCGCATCGACCACCTGGCCGATCAGGCGGCCGACCATGGGTTTGAGGGTGAACGACGGCAACTCGGTGACCGCAGCAACCCGGTGTTTGATCGTCAGACTCTGATAACCTTCAGCGGTGATCAACAATTCGACCAGCTCCCCGTTGGAAAGGTTACAGCCAAACAGACCTTCCTCGTCGGTGGCGAGCACCTCACGGTCCACCAGGACGTTGGCACCGCAGATCGGTTCGTTGGACAACCCATCGAGAACGCGGGCTTCGAACAGAATCTTGCCCGACGTCTCCGTCGGTGCCGGCGCCGGCGCGACAGCCAACCGAACCGGACGCACTCTTGCGGGCACCCGCGCCGGCGCAATCTGCCGCGGTTCCGGGTCACCGGCACCCCCGACGATCGAGTGCAATCGCTCGCGCAGATTCTGCAGGCGAGGCAACGGCATCTCCCCACCATTCGGTCCTGCGTTTTCGTGTGCATCTGCACGAACCCTGGCCAACAAAGCGTCTGCCCGCGCCTGTTTCTCCGGGGTCACCTCGCCGCCCGAACGCACCACCACAGGTCGGGGCGGCACCAGTTCAGCACCGGCGCCCGGGACGGCAGCGCCACCACCGGCGGCCAGATCCCGTTTGACCACCTGCAGTCGCTGGCGGAGGCGGTCGATCAGGCTTGCCGCTCGATCACCGGCCGGGCGCCCCGCGGCATCTCCCAGATTGCCGGCTCCCCGGGCAACCGACGACTTTCGCCGCAGTGGCGTAAATACAATATATTCATTCGCTTCGCGCCCCAGCACCAGAACCACATCTTCGAAGTCACCGTGCCGCAAGACCAGTCCGCGCGGCGGGCGGCCCGCGAACGCCAGTCGCCCGTCGGCAGGAACCACACCCCATTCACCGCCGTCGGCACGACACAACCACTGATCCGATGAGACCTCGCGAATGGTGCCTTTGAACAGAAGCCGCACCCCCTGCGGTGAGATGCCGGCCACCACCTGATCGCGACCGAAATAGTCGAGCAGGGCCTGCCCCATCGCCCGCAGTTCCCGAACCGTGACCCGCCGCCGCGCGTCGAACCGGCTGCTCGATCCGGTCGGCAATGCTCCGGCCGCCACCAATAATTGCACGTCGTCGATCAGCGCTTCGTTGCTGCCGATCCCCGGTAACGAGGGCGGATTGTCGATCAGGCGCGGCGGGTGGCGCAGGTGCGCCATCAGGAAACGTTGCAAACGTGCCAGATGGGTGACGACCTCTCCGGCAACCATCGTCTGCCCAGCCGCGATGCGCCCCGCATCTCCACCCGACATGATGCCGGTGGTGAACACCCAACGTCCGGCATCGCTGAAAGGCTCGGCCCGATCGATGAAACGCGGCGCCGGCCCATGCATCCACGACATGTCGCCGCGGGTCAGCAACGGCCGCAAAATTCGCAACACGCGACCACACTCATCGATGACCTCGAGGCGTGTGACCTGACTGCCCGAGATCAGCAGCGGCCCTCGGCTGATCATTGCCAACACCGCGATCGCTGCAACCAGCGAACTGAACCGCACCATCCAGGTCACAGCCTGCGGCGACGCCCCAAATCGGGAGAGATACCGATCAACCATACGATTTCTCCTGTCCGCTTCGCTTCCAAGGCATGCCGTGGGCGGCCAGCAATGCATCCACCACCGCTCGCGGCGACAGCTTCTCATCGAGAGTGAACGAGACCGGCCGGTCCAGATCCTGGCGACGCACACACCGCCGAATCCAGGCACTGGGTTGTCCGGATACCGCCAGACGTTCGAGGACCTCGCGCACCGTTGGCCGGCGCAGATCTCCCCATGACACGGTCCCGCGCACCGCCATCAGCAGAATCGGGTTGCGCCGATGGGTCACGAACCAGGTCCCATTTTCCTCGCTCAACACATAGCCCAGCTTCGTGAGCACCCGCTCCAGTGCGTCGCGCGGCGAAACCCTGGCCAGGTCGATCTGGATCGCGGTGGCCGGCAGGCGGTCGCGGTAATGAAGCTGGAAGCCGGCCAGATCGGCCAATTCCTTCACCAGTTCACGGCCGATCGCCTTGCGAAGTTTGAGGGAGACGCTCCCGGTGGTGTGCGTTGCTGCACTGCGCGCACTGTACGCAGGCACCCCCGTCGGCGGGGCCTCGAGCGGCGCGGACCGGCATCCCGACATCGTGGGGTTGCTTCGCGCTGCCCGCTGCAGATCCGGCTTGTCGAACCACACCCGCAACCGATCCTGACCACGCTCCAGATGAACGAGCGCTCCCGTTTGCAACATGAAGCCGATGCGGGCCATTGGCGGGTCCAGGCTGATCTGACTGACCCACATCAAACGAACCGGCCCACCGACCGGCCCCGATTGCACCCTCGTCGATGAGGCGACGTGAACCCCCGGCAGATCCAGATGCCACCGTTGTCCGCTCTCGAGCAACGTGGCCCGTTCGTGCCCGGGCGCAAACCCGGTGATCTCACACATTGCTCCATCGCTCGCTGCTTCGAGGCGAATTGCTTCGGCCGAAAGCGCCACCACGGCATGCGTGCCACGCCGGGCCGGGCGATCCACCACAGCCATCGCATTCGGAGCCCTTGCGCCCACCAGCGAGTTCGCCGGCGAGAAGGCCCCCGACTGGATCGCCTCGAGCGACCCACACCCGGTCAGGGCCAGCCCGATCGCCAACGACAACCCGGCGATGAGCCACAGCGAGCCATCGTTGGCAACTCGCACCGGGCGTACGGCACGGGGCCGTCCGAGCGATGGGACGACAGCGTGACCCGATTCGTCGTTCATCGGTGCGCTCCGACGGCGGGTTGAACCACCGCCGCAAGGGCTGCCAGGGCTTCGAATCGCGTCGGCAGGTAGCCTGTGGCCGCCAGCCGTTCGACATCCGGTTCCTTGCCGGTCAACGTGCGGCCCAGAGCCGCAACGTCTCGGGCCACGGTCCGACTGTCGATCGAATTGTGACCCGAGGCATCAGCCGGGCGCACTCCACCCAACGTCACCCCGAACCGTCGACTCACATTGTCGACGACCTCGTTCCACGCCCGAATCGTCATGGGCGCATCCGGTTGGGCCGCCCCATCGAGCGGCAACAGGCCGATGTCGAGCAGAGCACCCCACGATTCATACAGTGGGTGATCGAGCGGAACATCGGTGTAGGGCTGCGACCGCCCGGTCTGCGTTTCGTGACGCACCAGATGACTGGTCAACAACGCACCACTCGACGGCAAACCCTGAAACAGGGGCAGCGTCGGCGGCAGATACGCACTCAAATAGCTTTCGAGAACCTTGGCCGTCTCGACAAACACACGATCTCGCGGACCGGGTAACCGGCCCAGGCAGTCGCGCGCCAGCAACTCGGTCTCTTCGGCGGTCAATCCCAGCCGTTTCGACAGATGCGCCGACAGGTCGCGCCAGTTCATGACGGCCTCGCCGGCTTTCCCTGTCTGGCTTCCAAACGTGGCCGCCCAGAAGATCGGGGCGATCACCAGCAGAACCATGCACAGAGTGCCGAGAATCAGTACTGGGCGCATCCACGCGTTCTGTTCACCGGGCAACGGCCGGTCATGCCGCGGCGTTCGCGCCCGG